>NZ_JAAAHR010000070.1:0-43783 GCF_009908215.1 Nonomuraea sp. K271
GGCTGAAGAACCGCGATCTGGGCCGGGTTCCGCCGGCCCGATCTGAGCACGAGCAGTAACCGACGACGACATCAGGGGGTCACGATTCAGACGTCGTCAGGGGGTCAGGATTCGGCCGTCGTTGACAAAATCAACTCAAGCGCCTTACATAAGCACGGCATCAATAGGTTGTGAAGGGCGATTACAGTATCTCCTGAAGAGGGACGATCAGGCTGTGGGGTCGGACCGAAGCGCGGTGTCAGCCTTGCGGCTGATCCGTTTCTCCGGCCCGCCCTCCGAACCCGGCGTGCGACTTTCACCGCACCGGGCTCTCCACAACTTCATGCCGCTGGAGATGGTTCTGTTCGTCGTGACCAGGGTGTGGGGATGTCCCAGGCGCGCCAGCGATACCGGGTGACCGGGATCGATGCCGCGTCCAGCAGGACGGTTCCCTGTGCGGAGATCTCCCAGCCGCTGTCGAGCAGCCGGGTCCGTATCTTCCGCCACGACATGCCACCGTGCCGTTTACGCAGCCACCAGTAGAGGCGGTGCCAGACGTAATGGCCCAGGTAGCTGAACGTCCGTTTGGACGAGCCGTGCCGGAAGTAGTTGCACCAGCCCCGAATCACCGCGTTCACGCGGATCAGCAGGGTTCTCAGGTCAGGCTGTCCTGGGTGGACCAGTGCCCGAACCTTGGCGATCACCGTGTTGATCGCCTTCTTGCTCGGATAGGTGTAGACGGTCCACTTGCGGGTTCCTCGCTTGCGGCGCCGCTGGATGTGGTGCCCCAGGAAGACGAACCCGTCATCGATGTGGGTGACCGAGGTCTTGGCCTCCGACAAGCGCAGACCCATCGGGACCAGCACCGCGGCCGCCTGCTCCCTCAACTGTTCGGCGTCGTGGCGGGTGCCGTTGACCATGGCGACCCAGTCATCGGCGTAGCGGACCAGCCGCCAGTTCGCCAGACCCCGCCGACGCCGGTTGTCGCGCTGCCGGACAGTGGCCATCGCCTGCTGGTGCTCGGCCATGAACCACTCGTCCAGGACCGATAAGGCGATGTTGGCCAGCAGCGGGGACAGGATCCCACCTTGCGGGGTGCCGGCGCTGGTCTGCTCCTGCCGGCCGAGGTCGGTGAGGATCCCGGCCTTGCAGAACGCCTTTACCAGCGCCAGCACCCGCTTGTCCCCGACCCGCGCCCGTACCCGGTCCATCAGGGCCGTGTGCGAGATGGTGTCGAAGCACGCCTCGATATCCGCCTCCAGCACCCACTCATAGCGGTGGGAGCCCATGTGGTGGATCTCAGCGATCGCGTCGTGCGCGCGCCGGTTCGGGCGAAACCCATACGAGCACGGCGCGAAACCGGCCTCGAAGATGGGCTCTAGAACCAGCTTCAGCGACGCCTGAACGACCCTGTCGGCCAGCACGGGGATACCCAGACGGCGCTTCTTGGAAGTGCCCGGCTTGGGGATCAACCGTTCTCGGACCGGCAGCGGCTGGAACGTCCGGGCGCGTAGCTGCTCCCGGATCTTGTTCAGGAACGCTTCTTCGCCCCACCCGGCAGGAACATCTCGGGCCGTCAGCCCATCGACGCCCGCCGTGCGGGACCCGGTGTTGCCTCGGACCCGACGCCACGCAACCACAAGGAACGCCGGGTCAGCGACCAGGTTGAACAGATCATCGAACCGGCGAGCACGATCCTCGCCGGCCCAGCGGTGCAGTTTGGTCTGAATGCTCAGTACCCGCCACTCGGCCGTCTCCGGCTCCAGCAGCAGCGCGCCCATGTTCACAGACGGCCTCCTGACCTGACGTCCCTACCTGCCCGAAACTGCTGCCCGCCTTCCCCGTGTACGCGGCTTTCCCGCGCTCGGAGTACTACGCAGGCTCCGCCCCACCTCGTGCCTTTGGTAGACGACGCACCTATCCCCGGACCCGCCCTGGAAGAGACCGAGTTCGGGGAGTGACACGAGATGGTTCCCACGTTCACTGCTGACCGTTCGCGAGAGGAGGTGCCCAGCTATGCCCCTGCGGCATCGCCCTGGCTACGCCGTAGACCTTCACCAGAGCCTCCCGGCCAAGCGCGACAACCGGCCCAGAAGTTCCCCACCGAGCGCCTCCGCCCGGCGGGTACGCACCGCAACCCAGCCCATATCCGCCAGATTCGAGCTGGTGGAAGCCTTGAAGGGCGTTACACCACTGGTTCCTCACGTACACCTTTCCCGCTCGTTAACCAGGCCCGTGCCGTCTGGCAGTACCGGCACGTCCTGACGTTGTCGAGGCTGCTCCCACCCTCACCCACGACTCCGGGATCAGGCTGCCTCCCACTTCACACAGCCTGCTACGACAGGCCGTCGGCGGAGCCCTTCCATCTCCGCACGGTCAAACAGCGCCTCGTGGCGCACGCCGCGCCGCTTCCGGTGCTCGGGCCTGGCGGCCCTGCGCTCCGGGTCGGCTTGCCACCAGATACGCGGGTTGCTGTGGTCTGCTGGTTCAGCAGGGAAGTACAGCAACGCCGCCGCACGCAGCCTGATCGTCTCGTACGGTGTCACACGGTTGGGCAGCGGCGCCGGCCTTCGACCACGGCTCTCCGCTTCACTCGTAATGAAGTGGTCCGGGGCTCGACTAGGTAGGACGTGAAGGGTTCCCTGCTCTACTCCGCGCGTACGGCCACCTCTGCGCACGATGCGCGAAAGGCCAGGCGCAGCGTGAAGGTGTACAGGGTGAACAGGTCGACGCCGTTCCAATCAAAGAGTTCGACCTGCCCAGGCGGAGCATCGGGGTTAGCGGTCACGCAGTCGTGGCCTTCCTGATCCTCGAGAGAAGCCACTTCCGTGGATACCAGTCAGCCGAAGTTCCTGTTGATCGACGGAGATGGACACGTGCTCGGGCCTGGCTTGATGCCGAGGGCGTTTTCGACGAGCAGGCCGAGAGCAATAGGCCTGTGACGGTCGAGATCCTTGGGTTGCTGGCGCATGAATGAGCTGGGTATACGTCGGCCAGGAGCCTTCTGTCGCTACAAATTTCAGACTGTGTCTCAGAGATGCCTCCTTGCAAGCGACTTCACCTGCCTACAGTGGATATCTCGGAGTTTGTCCGCGAAGGAGTGTTGGATGGATCCGATCGTGCTGGCAGCGGCTACGGCCCTGGTGGGGGCGATGGCCACCGATGCCTGGCAACAGACCCGTATCGCAGTGGTGGCCTGGTGGCGCAAGGTCCGCTCCGAACAGGTTGAGACCGTGGAAGCCGAGTTGAAAGCGACCCAAATTCAGGTGCTCGCCGCCCGTGAGCGGGCGGATCCCGAAACCGAGCAGGCCCTGGCAGGAATATGGCGGCTGCGGCTGCAGCAGATGCTCGAGGAGGACCCGACCATCGGCCCGCAGCTACAGCGCCTGCTGGATGAGCATCTGACTCCCTCACTGTTCTCCAGCGAGCAGTCCCGTATCCGGCAGGTCATTACCGCCCATGCTCACGACCAGTCGAGGCAGTTCATCGCCGGCCGAGATCAGCACATCACCGGATCGTGAGCAGGCGGGATGGGGAGTTGGAGCCCGTCCAGGTGCACATCGACGCAGTCGCCGAGAGCCAAGCCCGGCAGTTCATTGCTGGTCGAGATCAAACGATCTACACCGGTCCCACATCGGCTCCTGCAGTGACGATGCGTACACTGCCTCGGGATGTGGCGGGCTTCACCGGCCGTGACGCCGAGCTGCAATGGCTCATCGCTGCCGCATCGAGAACATCTGGCCTGGTGACCGTCTACACCATCGATGGCATGCCCGGCGTGGGGAAGACCGCACTGGTTACCCGTGCCGCGCACGTGCTCGCTGACGCTTTTCCGGACGGGCAGTTGTTCGTCAACTTGCACGCCCACACCCCTGGTCAACAGCCCGCCGACCCCCGTGACGTGCTCGGAGATTTGCTGGCCTGCACCGGCATGCCTCAGGGCGAGATCCCTGGAAGCGTGGAGGCGCGAGCGCAGCGGTGGCGCGGGCGTCTAGCCGGTAAGAAGGTGCTGCTGGTCTTGGACGACGCGGCCGACCATGCTCAGGTAGAACCGTTGTTGCCCGGGGCGGCGGCATGCGTGGTCCTGGTCACCAGCCGGCGACGTCTGATCGCCTTCCATGGTGCCGAGGCGCTCTCGTTGGCCACGCTACCGTCCGGTCAGGCACTTGAGCTATTCACTCGCGCGGCCCGTCGGACGCCTGTAAGGCAGGAGCGGGATGCTGTCGCCGATCTGGTTGACCGATGTGGCTATCTACCCCTTGCCATTACATTGCTCGCTGGCCGCCTGGCCCACCATCCCGCGTGGGATGTCGGCGCCTTCGCGGATGAGTTCGCCGCTGCTCAGGATCGGCTGGGTGAACTCGAAGCAGGTGACCGTGCGGTGACGGCCGCCTTTGACCTGTCTTACCGCGCCTTGTCTCTGAACCAGCAGCGCCTCTTCCGCCGTTTAGGCCTGCACCCCGGCTTCAGCTTCGATCTCTATGCCGCTGCCGCCCTCGATGACATCTCTGTTGTCCAGGCCCGTCGCCAGCTCCATGCTCTGTACGCCGACCACTTCATCGATGAACCAGCGCTTGGGCGCTACAGTCTGCACGACCTCCTGCGCGCATACGCCCAAGCCCTCGCAGCCCAGGATTCAGCTGAGGAACGCGAGTACGCAACCGACCGCTTGATTGCCTATTACCAGCGCACGGCCGAGGCCGCTGACCGTCTCATCAGGTATCCTCGCCCCGGTGGCGTCGCCCTGATCGATGCTTCTGCCACGACGCCGGAATTGGCTGACCGTGAACACGCGCTGACCTGGATGCGCACCGAACGATCCAACCTGCTCGCTTGTGCCAGCTTTGCTGCGATTAATGTGCGTGACTCCCATGTCATCTGTCTCGCTAAGGCCATGGCCTCCTTCCTCTCTCAGGACGGCGTCTGGGACCAGGCCGCCGTTCTCCACGAGGCGGCCCTCACCGCCGCACATAACATCGGCGATCGTCTCGCCCAGGCCGATGCCCTACAGAATCTGTCCTGGGCCCGAAGCGGAATGGGGGCCTACTCGGCAGCGGAAAACCTGGCGGATCAGGCACTGGCCTCGTATCGCTCACTCAATGATCGGAACGGGGAGGCCAACGCCCTGCTCAACCTCAGTCAGGCACGGCGTTTGAGAGGAAATTACGATGTGGCGTCGTATCTGGCAGAGCAGGCTCTGGCCCTGTATCGCTCCCTCGGCAACCGACACGGCGAAGCCCGGGCTCTTCAGGCCCAGAGCTGGATCCGACACGTAGCGTACGGAGAGTGTGGGGCAGCAGCTGACCTGATTCAACAGGCGCTGTGCTTGTATCGTGCTCTCGGTGACCGCCTCGGCGAAGCCAGCGCGCTGTCCAATCTCCGCGTGGTCCGGCATGAGCTCGGGGAGTACTCAACGGCAGCCGACCTGGCTGAGCAGGCGCTTGTGCTCTATCGCGCGCTCGGCATCCGGAAAGGTGAAGCGGACGCGCTTCGAGGTTTGAGCCGGGCACGATGTTCGCTGGGGAATTACGAGGTGGCGGCGGATCTGGCAGAGCAGGCTTTGGCCTTATACCGCTCCCTCGCTGCCCGGCATGGCGAAGCCGAAGCCTTGCTAGTTTTGGGCCAAGTACGGGTCATGACCAGGAAGTTCCAAGCGGCAACCGACCTGGCACAGCAAGCCCTGACCCTCTACCAGGCCCTCGACTTCGGCCACGGCAAAGCCAACGCCCTTCGGCTTCTGGGCCAGGCACAACATCTATCCGGGGAGTATTCGGCAGCGGCCGACCTACTGGAGGAGGCCCGGACACTGTTCCACCATTTCGGTGATAACCAAGGCGAGGCCGAAGTCCTGAACTGCACCGGTGCCCTCCTGGTCGACTCCGCTGGAGTACAGGAAGCATTTGTCGCATACCGGCAGGCTCTGCAATTGGCACGTAAGGTGCAGAGTCCACTAGACGAGGCACATGCTCTCGAAGGAGTTGCCCAATGCCTCATACGCTCCGGCCAGCAGCAAGCCGCACTCGTTGATCTACGTTCGGCAGTAGCCATCTACCAACGCATTGGAGCTGCCGAGGCTATATCGACTCAAGAGCATCTGACAGCCCTTCAGGTGAGCACTCGTGCATAACAGATTTATTCGAAGGTCTAATTATTTGAATGACGCACATGGCCGTAGCCGCCATCTGTCGGGGACGTCGAGAAGGCTCCGTGCTCATGCGGTACCATTCCAGGTAATCCGTTGATGCGCGAGTGGTTCTTCCGGGCGTGAGATGATCAGGAGACGCCCGGAAAAGGCGGATCCGGAGCCACGAGTCGCCATACTACTCCGGAGAAGTCGCGAAACCACTTCTCCTCAAAGGATGGGATTTCGAAGAGATACCCGTAGAAAGCTGGTACGGGACCATGGCGAACGTCGGAACATGGCTCGTCGACCAGCAACCCGACCTGCAACGACTGCTCTGTTCCGTCGCTGTTCCGTGGGAGCACCGGAACCAGCGAGAAGTGATGCGAGACGTCCGCAAGCGTACCCGCTGCTCAGCCACATGATCGAGCTGTTTTCGCAGGCGGTCACATCGGAGGTCGGAGATCATGCAGATCTTCGAGGGCACCAACCAGATCCAGCGGCTCGTCATCAGCAGGCACCTGGCCAAGTAACCCCTGACATGCGGTACTCTCGCCTCCCTGTGCTGCGGGCGGGGTTCTTGAGGAAGGTACGTGTTTCGCTGTCCCAAGGGATGGAGCCGTGAGGCACGGGTGGCCTGGCTGGCCCGGACCTGCGTCGTCGCGGGTTCCTTTCTGGCCAACCTCGTCATCGACTATTTCTTCGAGGACCCAGGACAGGTCACGGTGATCTACCTGACGATGCGCCCCCTGGCGTACGCGGCCGTCTGGTTGGTCGGGGTCTTCGTGATCAAACGGGTCATGCGCTCTGAGTGATCCCGACGGCTCGCCGCGCTCTACGGGCGGCATTTCGCCGATCATCACGTCCCTGGCGTGGGTGTAGACGCGGAGGGCGAACCCGGGGTTAGCGTGGCTGAGCGCAACAGACCGGCGCGCGAGCGGTCCCACCAGGTCAGTAGCAGCGCATGTCCATTCAGGTGCCGTCGTACATGCCGTCCAAGTCGATGATCACTGAAGTGGCGGCGGATCTGCCGTCCACAGGGGTGCCGGGCTCGTCGAACGGTGTCCAGGCCGCGACTTCGTGGTCGCCGAGGTCTCCGTCGGGGTCTTCGATCTTCGCCTGGCGGTAGTGGCTCAGCACCTCTTGGACGGGCCGCTCGGTGAAAAGCTGGAAACGGATGGTGTACCAGCAGTCGCCGGAGTCGCCGCTGGGCTCATTTCTTTCGGTTTGAGTCATTTACGGCCAGGCTGGAATCCAGATCTAGCCCTGCACCCTTCTTCGCCCGGATAATCGCCCCGCCTCCGAGACATTGTTCCATCGATCACCGCCTATCGCTTGATTCAGGTGAAGGGTCGCTCGGCTCGGTGACTGGCTCCCGTCTTTCGCAGGCCGGAAGTCAGAGGTCCGAATCTCCCAAGCTCCACACACTCGAAAGCCCAGGAGACCGGGAACCGTTTCTGTCACCTGGTTTCGCTCGTTACTCTGCTGCTTCTACGCTTCGCGTATGGAACCCATGGAGATACGGATCGTGATGCCGTTCGACCCCGCATTTCATGATCCAGGAAGCGTCGCGGCCACCGAGCGGTGTTGCAGTCAGCACGGCAAGGACTGCTGCGATCAGCCACCTGTCGCCAGCGTCCACTACCCGCCGAACGGCAGGGTCTCAGCCTGTGCCAGAGCTCTGCGAGGGATCATCGACGACGCATTGAAGAAATTCCCTCAACAGCAGTAGCCAGTCATGGCGTCATCGTGGGTCCCAGGCTTCACCGTTCCCCGGCTCGGGCCGGCGACCTGGAAAGAGTTCGCGAACTGACATCGCGGGTTCGGGCGAGGGTCGACGCAGGTGCGAGCCGGCGCGTGTGGCAGGTGTCCGCTGCCCGGTGATCGCGGGCTTCTGTGGCCGAGCCGACGTCAGCGTTGCTTGGGTGTGCGAGCGTTCAGACCTGTTCATAGTGAAATGACTTGATGAAGCAGTCACGGGGTTGGGTGACTGCGAAAAGGATGCATTCCACGAGCGACTGTGCGGTGAGGGCGTCCTTGGCCTCCCGGGGTGCGGATTCCCACTCCTCGGAGAGGGGGTCGGTGTTGTCGAAGTCGGGCGGGTAGAGCGATATCACCCGGACTTCCTGGGGCCGCAGGCGCTTGGAGAGAATCTCGGTGAATCCGGCTTGGGCGTTCTTGGCTGCGTAGAAGGCGTCGTGCGCGTCCGAGCGGTGATGTCCGGCCGTTCCGCAGGCGGAGACCATTGTCACCACATCCGGCTTCTTCGATTTGAGGAGGAGAGGGAGGAAGTTCTTCACGGTCAGGACCGTGCCCGTTGCGCCGGATGCGATGGTGTCGACGACATCCTCGTCGGAGGCCGACTGGAGGTCCGGCCCGTCGAGGTAGCGCGCGCCGTTGTTGATCAGGATGTCGACGCGGTCCGTGTGCCGCGCGACGCCGGACGCGAAGTCGCGGATGGAGGCGGGATCCGTCAGGTCGCAGGCGAAGGCGTGGACCTGCCGATGGCCTCGGTCGCGGATCTCATCACGGACACGTTCGGCGGCAGCGAGGTTGCGTGCGGACAGGAAGACCTCCGCACCGAGATCCGCGAGCCGGATGGCCAGGGTTCGCCCGAAGTCGCGGCCGGCGGCAGTGATGACCACACGATGGTCGTCGAATCTCATAGTTTCTTCCTCGGGTGTTGACCCGGTTATCCGGTGACGCTGAGAACGATCTTTCCAGTGGTGCGGTTGGACTCGCCGAGCTCATGTGCCCTGGCCGCCTGCTCCAGCGGCAGGACGGTGGCGACCTCGGCGCCCAGCCGTCCCGCCTCGGCCAGTTCGGCGATCGTCTCCATCCCGGCGTTGTCCGGCTCGACGAGGACGAAGCCCGCCCAGATGCCGCGCTCCCCGGCCCGGCGTACGAGGTCCTCGTCAGGCTCCGGGTTGAGCTGGGCAAGAATGCCGCCGTCCCGCAACGTCCGCAGGGAACGTGATCCGTAGTCGCCACCGATGCTGTCGATGACCAGGTCGACGTCGCGGACCGTCTCGGCGAAGTCCTCCTCGGTGTAGTCGATCACCTCGTCGGCGCCCAGCTTGCGTACGAAGGCGTGCTTGGACCGACGAGCGGTGCCGATCACGTATGCGCCGAGATGCTTGGCGAGCTGCACGGCCAGATGGCCGACCCCGCCGGCGGCGGCATGGATCAGCACGCGCTGGCCCGAGCGCACGTTCGCGGTGTCGTGCAGGACCTGCCACGCTGTGAGCGCCGCCAGCGGCAACGCCGCGGCGTGCACGTGGTCGAGGCCGGCCGGTTTACGGGTGAAGTGCCGCGACGGGGCGGTCACGTACTCCGCGTAGCCGCCCGCCTTGTGCGGGAAGCGCGGCATGCCGAAGACCTCGTCACCAGGCCGGAAGCGGGTGACCCCGGGGCCCACCGCCTCGACCACCCCGGACACGTCCCAGCCGAGGATGGCGGGCGGGTCGCCCAGCAGCCTGCCGGTCATGCGTGACTTCCAGTCCGTGGGGTTGACGCCGGCCGCGTGCACCCGTACCAGGATTTCCGTCGGCATCGGCTCAGGACGGTCCACCTCGGCCAGAGTCAGCACCTCGGGGCCGCCCGCGGACTCCTGAATGATCGCGCGCATCCGCGCCGTCGTCGTGTCTTCGCTCATGGGAGAAACCTTTCACCGGTGCCTACGAGTTCAGGAAGTACGTGTGGGCAAGGGCAGCCATTCGGTCGTCGCCGGTCTGCTCGGCATCGCCCCCGAGCTCGGTGCCGCCGGCCAGTCAGCCGCCACCAATGGTAAATACGCTGCCCGCCCGGATACCGCTGACCCCCTCACCCGGATGGGTGTCGCTATGCCCGGTGGCCGGGCTCGTAGCCGCCGGCGGGCTGCTGGGTGATGACGTTCAAGCGGTTGACGGTGTTCATGATGGCGATGAGGGACACCAGGCCGGCGAGTTCGTCCTCGTCGTAGTGCTTGGCCGCGTTGGCCCACACCTCATCGGTGACACCACCGGCCGCGTCGGCGATACGGGTGCCCTGCTCGGCCAGTTCCAGGGCGGCCCGCTCGGCGCCGGTGAAGACCGTCGCCTCCCGCCAGGCCGCGACCAGGTTGAGGCGCACCGAGGTCTCCCCCGCACGCGCGGCTTCCTTGGTGTGCATGTCGACGCAGAAGGCGCAGCCGTTGATCTGGCTGACGCGCAGTGCCACCAGTTCCTGCGTCGTGACGGACAAGGTCGAATCCTGCGCGACCTTGCCCGCGGAGACGATGTGTTTGACAAGCTTCGTCGCGATCGGGCTGCCGAGGAGGTTGAGACGGGCGTTCACGCTGTTCTCCTTCGTGTTCGTCGTACGTCCCATCGACGAAACGGCGCGGCGAGATGTCACGACCGGCCGAAGTGATCTGCGTCTCCCAGCCGACGTGCCGGGACCCGCCGGCCCCGTACGTCCCCGCCAGGCGCGTGCGGAGAACTCGGGCCGCGCCTAGGTGCCGGGCCGTGTGTCCAGGTCGTCCCGACCGAGAAGCTGCGTGCACCGAGGAAGGTCGTCGATGCCTTCCCCTTCGGGGATCATGCCCCAGAGGAACGGGGCCAGGTACTGAGGCGGTTCGCCCAGGAGTGCGGCCAGTTCGTCCTCAGCGACGGTGAGGGGGAAGGGCGAGCCCGGTCGCTCCGGGTTCCATCCCTCTGCGAGAGCTCGCCGGACGCATCCGGCGACGAGCACCGGGCGGATCGCGATCGCCCGCTCCCCCAGCCAGTTGTCCGGTCGGGCGCAGGGAAGCGACACCACGAGAACGCCGCCCGGATCCCCGGCTCGCTCGACGGCGAAGCGGAGCGGGGTCCACCCGTTGCCCTGGCAGTACGTCGGCTTGTGGCGGACCCGCCAGCGGAAGACGGCGCCATCGACGGTGATGAACCGCGAGCCCTTCTTCGGCATCGCCACGTGCGCCTCCAAGCTTCCCTCTTGCATCGCCGTTCTGTGGGAACACCGGAGCCAGCGGAGAGGGCCGCCCGCAAGCGTAACCGTCGCTCACCGACGTGATCGAACGGTTTCGCCGCCTGCCGGTTCAGGCGGTGGCGAAGCGGGTGAGCACCGCCTCCGGGCGGACGGAGGGCAGGGCGCGGCGGAAGACCCGGTAGTAGGCCAGTTCCTCCTTCGTACGCAGGTCGACGCCGCTCTCCTTGACCGTCGCGGCCAGTTCGCCGTCGTCCACGCGCCCGTCGAAGTGGGGCGTGAGCAGGTCCTGTGCCCCGCTGCCCGTGCCGAACTGCACCTTGCGCCGCCACAGCAGCCGTTCGGGCAGCCAGCCGGTGAACGCGCGGCGCAGGTGTCCCTTCTCCATGCCGTCGGGCTCCAGCGACTTCAGCTCGGACGGCAGGGACATCGCGTGCGCGATGACGTCGGCGTCGAGGAACGGTACGCGGGCCTCCAGGCCGTGTGCCATGGTGACGCGGTCGCAGCGCTGGAGGTTGAGCCCGTGGAGCCGGCCGAGGGTGCGCCTGAGTTCGAGCTCCAGCCGCCCGGGTTCGGCGTGGCCGCGGTGGTAGTAGTCGTAGCCGGCGAACAGTTCGTCGGCCCCCTCCCCGGTGAGCACCGCCTTGACGTGCCGGGACGCCAGTTCGGACAGGAACCAGTTCGGTACGGCGCTGCGGATCAGGCTGGCGTCGAACGACTCCACCGAGGCCACCACCTGGTCCACGACGGAGATGGCCCGGCCGGCGTCGAGGAGGGTCTCGTGGTGTTCGGTGCCGAGGTGCTCCGCCACCTCGCGGGCCGCCAGCAGGTCGGGCGAGCCGGGGGTGCCGACGGCGAACGTCTTCAGCCGTTCGCCCCGCGAGCCGTACTCCGCGGCGGCGACGGCCGCGACGATGCTGGAGTCGAGCCCACCGGACAGGAACACGCCGACGTCCACGTCGGCCATCAGGTGCCGGACGACCGAGTCGGCCAGCACCTCGCGGGTGGCCGACTCGGCGTCGGCGGCGGGGACGCCGTCCCACCGGTGTGCCCGGCCGCGTGGCACGGCTTCGGCGAAGCGCACCAGGCCCGTTTCCGGCGTCCAGTAGCACCCGGGAGGGAAGGCCTCGGTGGCGGCCTGCACCTCGGGTGGGAAGGCCCGTAGTTCGGAGGCGAAGTGCACGCCCTCCGCGGTGCGCGCCCAGTACAGGGGCTTGATGCCGAGCGGGTCGCGGGCGGCGACGAACCTGCCGTCGGGCGCGGCGGCGCACAGCGCCCACATCCCCTGGAGCCGGTCGAACGCGTCGGGCCCGCACATGTGCAGCAGCACGAGCGCCGACTCACTGTCGGACGAGGTGGCGAACCGTTCCCGGCCGAGGCTCTCGCGGATGTCCGTGTGGTTGTAGATCTCGCCGTTGCAGACCAGGGACCAGCCGCCGGGTGAGTTGAGGGGCTGCCTCCCCCCTGCGAGGTCGACGATGGACAGCCGGTTGTGCCCGAGCCACGCGCGTTCTCCGACGAGCCGGTGGTCCTTGTCGTCCGGGCCGCGGTGCGTGATGCGTGAGAGCATCCATTCGCCCGCGGCGCGGGTATGGAGTGGGTCGGTTCCGGCCTGTTCCTGGTAAAGAGCCGCTATGCCGCACATGACTCGAACGTATCCTCGACCGACAGTCATCGACAAATCACCCCCAGTGCGATGGCATGGCGGCGGCGGCCCGATGTTCCCCGCCTTCCGTAAACTGAGGGTGTGTCCCCCGCACTGGTCCTGCTCGACGGCGTCCGCTGGCGGGGTTCGCGTGTCGTCGGCGACCGGGCGCACACCCTGCTGGCCGTGCTCGCCCTGCACGGGCGCGCGGGGGCCGGTGACGAGCGCCTGGTCGAGGAGTTGTGGCCCGACGACGCACCGACCAATCCGACGAAGGCGCTGCAGGTGGTCGTCTCGCGGACCAGGGCGGCGACCAGCGCCGACGTCGTGGTGCGGGTCCCACGCGGATACCGGCTGGGACTGCCCGCCGACCAGGTGGACGCGCTGCGGCTCGGCACGCTGGTGGAGCACGCACGGGCCGCGCTGCGCGACGACGACATGGCGCTCGCGATCGGCCGCGCGGAAGAAGCCATGATCCTCGCGGCAGGCGGCGCGGAGGACGTCACGGGCCACGCGGCAGGCGGCGCGAACGGCGCCACAGGCCACGCGGGCGGCAATGTGGACGGCGCCACGGGCGCGCTAGCCGAGCTGCGGGAGGCGGCGGCGTCGCAGGTGACCGAAGCGCGGCGGGTGGCGGCCATCGCGCGGGGCAGGAGCGGCGCACACGAGGCCGCCCTGCCGCTGCTGGAGGAGGCCGCGGCCGATCGGCCGCACGACGAGGAGCTGCTGGCCTGCCTGCTGCGCAGCGAGGCCGCCGTACGCGGCGCCGCCGCCGCTCTGGAGCGTTACGAGCGCTATCGTGCGGGCCTGGTCGCGCGGCTCGGCACCGAGCCGGGGCCCGAGCTCGCCCGCGTGTACGCCGAACTCGTCGCCGCGGATCGGCCGGTGCGTGCCGGCATCCAGTACGACGGCTCCTCGCTGCTCGGCCGCGACGGCGACATCAGCGCGGTGCACGCCCTGCTGCAGACCCATCGCGTGGTCTCCATCGTCGGCCCCGGCGGGCTGGGCAAGACGCGGCTGGCCCATGTCGCGGGCAGGAACGCCGCGCAGCCCGTCGCTCACTTCGTCGAGCTCGTCGGCGTCTCCTCGCCGGAGGGCGTGGTGGGCGAGGTGGGCTCGGCACTCGGGGTGCGCGACTCGGTCAGCGGCCGCCGCGCCCTGACCGCGCGGCAACGCTCCGACGTCCGCGCCCGGATCGCCCAGTATCTCGACCAGGCTCCCGCGCTGCTGATCCTGGACAACTGCGAGCACGTGATCGAGGCCGTCGCGGATCTGGTGGCTTTCCTGACCGTGACGACGCGCGACCTGCGGGTGCTCGTCACCTCGCGCGCCCCCTTGTCGATCCCCGCGGAGCGGGTCTACCTCCTCGGCGAGCTGCCCACGGGCGACGCGGTGGAGTTGTTCCGCCAGCGCGCCACCGCCGCCCGCCCGGACGTGCGGCTCGACGAGGGCGCGGTCGAGAAGGTCGTCGCCCGCCTCGACGGGCTGCCGCTGGCGATCGAGCTGGCCGCGGCCAAGGTGCGGGTCATGTCGGTCGAGGACATCGCGCGCCGTCTGGCGGACCGCTTCGCCCTGTTGCGCGGCGGGAACCGTACGGCGCCCGACCGGCACCGGACGCTGCTCGCCGTCATCGACTGGTCGTGGAACCTGCTGGGCGAGCCCGAACGGCGGGCGCTGCGCTGGTTGTCGTTGTTCGGCGACGGTTTCACGCTGGCCGCGGCCGAGCACGTCCTCGGACCTGACGCCCTGCCCGCCGTCGACGCGCTGACCGAGCAGTCGATGCTGAGCGTCCGCGAGACGGCGTACGGCCTGCGCTACCGGATGCTGGAGACCGTCAGGGAGTTCGGGCGGATGCGCCTGAAGGAGGCCGGCGAGCAGGCGTCCGCGCGGGCGGCGCAGCGCGCCTGGGCGACCGCGTACGCCGGCGAACACGCCGAGACGTTGTTCGGCCCGGCGCAGTTCGCGGCGGCCGACGCGCTGCGGGCCGAGGAGGGCAACCTCGCCGATCTGCTCCGGCAGGCGCTCGGCGAGTCCGATCCGGCCACGACGGTGGAGCTGCTGGTCGGCGTCGGTGCGCTGTGGTCGATCCGCGGCGACCACGCCAGAATCCTGGTGCATTTCGACTCGATCACGGACACGGTCGCCGGCTGGGCGCCGCCGCCGCACCTCGTGGAGGTGACCAGGGCCGCGTTGCTGATCACCCTCATGAACGTCATGGTCGTCGCGGGCCACCGCGGCGATCCGCTGCGCGACCTGCTGAGCAGCCTGCCCATCGGTGACGGGACGGACCGCCGCCTGGCGGCGGCGACCACCGTGGTGCTGACGACGTGGGACATCGCCGGCGGCGCCGACGTGCGTCAGCGGCTGGAGAAACTGTGCCGCAGCGCCGACCGTGAAGTGGCCGTGGCGGCGTGGCAGGCGAGCGTGCACGTCCTGGAGAACGCGGGCGAGGTGACCGGGGCGGTCGAGGCCGCCGAACAGACCCTGGCGCTGCTCGACGGGAACGCCGACGGGCCGTACCTCTCCGCGGCGATGCGTGCCGTGCTGGCCAACCTGCTCATGCAGCTCGGCGACCGACGGCGGGCGGTGGGGCACGCGCGGACCGCCATCCCGGTCATGAGCAGGCTCGGCGCCACCGACGACGAGACCCAGCTCCGCGCGTTGCTGCTGGTCGCCGCGCTCGCCGACGGCGATCTCGCCACCGCGCAGGACGAGCTCGCCGGGATCGTCCGGATCAACGAAAACGAGGCGGTGCTCGGCGGGGTGGCGCTCCTCTCGTTGTGCGCCGCCGAGATCGCCCTCGCCCGCGGCGAGACGGCCGCCGCGCTCGCGGACTACCGCCGGGCCGTCCAGCGGGCGCGCGACCTGCGGCTGCCCGGGGCCACGCGCGCCGAGATCACACCATGGATGGTCATGGCGGAGTCGCTCGGCCTGACGGCGTACGCGTACCACGCCTCACCGGAGGACGTGCGCTACGGCGAGGAGCTGTTCTCCACCGTGCGGGGCCACGACCTGCTGGCCGTGGGCAACCCCGTCATCGACTTCCCGCTGTGCGGCTCGATGCTCTTCGCGCTGGGCGCCTGGGGGCTGCTGCGGGAGGCCATGGCCCCCGGCGAGGCGATCCCGCTGCTGGTGCTGGCCGAGCGGTTCACCTACAACCGCAGCATGCCGAGCATGGCCTTCGAGCGGATCGAACCGTACGCCGAGCGGGCCGCGCCCGGGGTGCTCGCCGCCGTGCGGGCCGGCTACGGCGACCGGCACGGCGCCGACCTGCTGGACGAGGCCCGCAGGCGCGTCGGTCAGGGCCCCGGCCGTGACGGCGCAGGGTCACATGTGCCGTTTGTAGCTGCGTACGGACAGCGGCGCGAAGATCGCGATGACGACCAGGCACGCCACGAGCGTCCAGGCCACCTCCCCGCTGACGAGGGCGTTGTTGGCGAGGTCGCGGGCGGCCGTGACGAGGTGTGAGACCGGGTTCACCCGGACGAACGCGGCCAGCCAGCCGGGCAGGGTCTCGACGGGGACGAACGCGTTCGACAGGAACGTCAGCGGAAACAAGATCATCATAGAGATGCCCTGCACGGCCTGGGCGCTCCTCGCGATCGTGCCGACCCACGTGAAGACCCACGCCAGCGACCAGCCCGTGACGATCGCCAGCAGGATGGCGGCGAACACGCCCGCCGCTCCGCCGCCCGGACGGTAGCCCATCACCAGGCCCATGCCGAAGGTCAGCGTGGCCGCGATCGTGTAGCGCAGCAGGTCGGCCACCATCGGCCCGGCGAGCGGCGCGATCCGGGCGATCGGCAGCGACTTGAACCGGTCGAAGACGCCCTTCTCCAGGTCCTCGCGCAGTTGCGTGCCGGTGGCCATGCACGTCGTCAGCACGGTCTGGGCGAGAATGCCGGGGATCATCAGGGGGAGGTAGCTCTCCACGTCGCCGGAGATGGCGCCGCCGAAGATGAAGGCGAACATGGCGGTGAACAGGATGGGCTGCAGCGCCACGTCGAAAAACTGCTCCGGGTTGCGGACCATCTTCTTGAACGCCCGCCAGGCCATCGTCAACGTCTGGTCGAGCGTCTCCCCGACGGTGACGCGCCGCCGGGCGGCCGCCACGCGGTCGGCGGCGCTGACCGTTCCGGGGACGGGAGCGATCGTGGTGCTCATCGGTCCTCCTCCGTCCCATGGCCGGTGAGGGCGAGGAACACCTCGTCCAGGCTGGGCTTGGCCACGCTCACCGAGGAGATCGACACCCCGGCGGTACGCATCGCGATCAGCACTTCGCCGGCCAGGTCGGCCTGGTCGAGCGCGACGTTGAGCCGCCCCCGCTCCGGGCTGAGCACCGGATCGACGCCGAGGACGCGCCGTACGACCTCCGCGGCGGCGGACACCTCGTCCGGCTCGGCGAGCAGCAACTGGAGGGTGGAGTCGCCGACCGCGGTCTTCAGCTCGTCCGGAGTGCCTTCGGCGACCTTGCGGCCGTGGTCGATGACGGCGACCCGGTCGGCGAGCTGGTCGGCCTCGTCCAGGTACTGCGTGGTCAGCAGCACCGTACAGCCCTGGGCGACCAGGCCGCGGATGGTGTCCCACATCTGGCCGCGCGTACGGGGGTCGAGTCCCGTGGTCGGCTCGTCGAGGAAAATCAGGGGTGGCCGGCTGATCAGGCTGGCCGCCAGGTCGAGGCGCCTGCGCATGCCGCCGGAGAAGTGGGCGATCGCCTTGTCGGCGGCCTCCTCCAGGCCGAACTGGCCGAGCAGCTCGGCGGCGATGCGCCGGGCGCGCGGGGCGGCGATGCCCTGGAGGCGGCTGAAGAGCCAGAGGTTCTGGCGGGCCGTCAGGTTCTCGTCGACCGAGGCGTACTGGCCGGTGACGCCGACCAGCTGGCGGATCACGTGCGGGTCGCCGGCCACGTCGACCCCGAAGATCTTGGCACGGCCCGCGTCGATCGGCAACAGGGTGGCCAGCATCCGCAACATGGTGGTCTTGCCGGCACCGTTCGGGCCGAGCACGCCGAAGACCTCGCCGGGGCGTACGTCCAGGTCGATCCCGTCGACGGCGCGCTGCCCGCCGAACGTCTTCGCCAGTCCGCGCGCGTGTACGGCCTGGCCGGTGGCCCCGCCAGGGGCCGGGCCGCCGTCGGTGCGGCCGAGTTCTGTGATGCTCATGCCCTCACTCTCGGCGGCGCCGGTTTCACGGCACCCTCGACCGGGTTTCACCCGGACCGGGAGCGTGGAAGGCGCCGCCGTGAACGCTACGCCTCAGCGCATTCCGGGGCCGTGCCCGGCTGCACCCGCACCTGCGGCGACCTGCGGAACTCGGCCGGCACCTCGCCCCGGCCCTCGCACAACACCGTGCTCTCGCCCGCCCGGTTGGTCAGGACCACCTGGCAGCCGTCGAGCGGCTGGTTGTCGAACGTGGCGATCTTGCGCGACGGCTGGTACTGCCTCTGGGGCTGGCAGGCGCCGTAGGCGTAGCGGAAGGTCTCGCCTCCGCCGTCGGATCCTGCGCGGGAGGCGGCGTGCGCCGGGATCGTCGCGACCGTCGTCCCCGTCAGGCAGGTCAGCGCCGCCCCGGTGAGTAGTGCTCTCATCGTCGATCTCATGGCGCTCAGTCTCGTCACCGCCACGCGGGCCCCTCCAGGAACCACGTCCGGACTTGTCACAGATATGGCGCACGGCGGGAGATCCGGTTACGCGCTCTCGGAGGGCTGGTGCGGGGCGTAGGGAGGAAGTCCGAGACGGGTGCGGATGGCCTGCTGGACCGTCGTCTTGCCGGCGCGGGCGTCGATCGTCATGACGTACTCCTTGCGCCGGAACAGCTCCACCACCGGGTCGATCTTGGTGTGGTAGTCGCGCAGCCGCTTGGCCAGCGCGTCCGGGGTGTCGTCGGCCCGGGTGACGAGCTCGCCCCCGCACACGTCGCAGCGCCCCTCGGTCGAGGGCCGGTGGGCGATCAGGTTGTAGTCCATGCCGCAGCGCGAGCACAGCCGCCGGGCCAGGACGCGCCGGCGCACCTCGTCGTCGGGCAGGTCGAGGTGGATCACCCCGTCGAGGTCGTAGCTCTCCAGGAAGAACTCCGCCTGGCGGCGGTTGCGCGGGAAACCGTCGATGATGAACCCGTAGTTCCAGTCGTGCAGTTGGAGCCGGTCGCTGACGACCTCCTCCACCAGGTCGTCGCCCACCAGCTCGCCGGCGGCGACGAGGCGGCGCACCTGGGCGCCGAGCTTGGTGTGGTTCTTGACGTGCCAGCGGAAGATGTCGCCGACACTGATGTGCACGAGATCGAGGTCGGCGGCGAGCAGGGCGCTCTGGGTGCCCTTGCCGCTCCCCTGCACTCCCATGATCACATATTTCCGCATACGTAGATTTCCCGATGCTTGACGGACCGGTTGCGTCTATCGTCAGCCGGATCGAGCGCCTTCGGAGAAGGTGGGTGCATGCGTACGCTACCCGTGTTCCTGTCGCTGCTGTCAGGATTGCTCATGGTCTCGACGTCCGCCACGTCGTCCGCCACGACGTCCGCCGCTGCGGCGGGCGCGGCGGCGGGCGCGGCGGCGGGCGCGGCGGCGGGCGCGGCGGCGGGCGCGGCGGCGAGACCGGCGGAGGTCGCCCCCGACGTCGTCTTCCAGCGGGCCGACTTCACCACCGGCACGCCCGAGGGCACGACGGCAGGCGACGGACTGGCGTTCGGCTCGGCCGCAGGCACCGTCCGCTACACCGACGCGCTCGGCACCAGAACGTGGGAATACGCTCGCTGGACGGGCCCAGAGCGGGCCGTCGGCTTCCCCGCCACCGAGCTGATCGCCTCCTGGACGGCGGACGTCCCGCCGGGCTCGTGGATGCAGGTCGAGACGCGGGCCAGGAACGCCGAGGGCCTCACGAAGTGGTATTCACTGGGTCGGTGGGCCTACACGGAGGGCGACATCCGCCGCACGTCGGTGCCGGACCAGGGCGACGGCGACGCGTCGGTGGCGGTGGACACCCTGGTCGCGGCGTCCGGCAAACCCATGACCGCCTACCAGCTGCGGCTGACCCTCCACCGTGCGCCCGGCTCCCCGGTGACGCCTCGTGTGCGCACATCCGGCGTCATGGCCTCCGACGTGCCCAGGCGCGCGACGGTGCCGGTCAGCCCCGGCGGCACCGCGTGGGGCACCGAGCTGGACGTGCCGCGCCGCTCCCAGAACGTGCACCAGGGCCACTACCCCGAGTGGGACGGCGGCGGCGAGGCATGGTGCAGCCCCACCTCGACCACCATGGTCCTCGGATACTGGGACAAATGGCCGAGCGCCCAGGACACGTCCTGGGTCGACCCCTCCGATCCCAACCCTGAGGTCGACTACGCCGCCCGCTACACCTACGACCACGCGTACGAGGGCGCGGGCAACTGGCCGTTCAACACCGCCTACGCGGGGCGGTACGCGATGGACGGGTTCGTCACCCGGCTGCGCTCGCTGACCGAGCTCGAACTGCTGATCAAGGCGGGCATCCCGGTCGTCACCTCGCAGTCGTTCAAGGCGAGCGAGTTGCCCGGCGCCGGCTACGGCACCGACGGGCACCTCATGGTTGTCGTCGGCTTCACCTCCGACGGCGACGTGATCGCCAACGACCCGGCCTCCTCCGGCAACTCCGCCGTACGCCGGGTCTATCCGCGGGCGAACTTCGAGAACGTGTGGCTGCGCAGTTCGAGCAGCGGCGGCGTGGCGTACGCAATCCACCCGCCCGGCCACGCGCTGCCCGCCACGACTCCCGGGCTGCCCGCCAACTGGTGACGGCCGACTCGACGACGAGCGGAGACCTGCGTAACCTAACCACCGTGACAGGCGGGCCAGCCCGCCCGTCACCCGCGTTACAACGCCGATCGGGGGTCGTCCGGTGAGCTGATGTCGCTGCGCACGGCACCTCGACAACCGTGCCCGACCCATCTCCCCAATGCCGTGGAGCGCCGGATGACCGAGGACGATGCTGCGACGCTTGAGAAGCTCCGGCTGGTGTGGCCTCCACGGCGAAGCGGCCCGTCCCTTCTGCTGTCGGACGAAGGCGCCCGCGTGCTGGTCGCGGGCACGGGCGCGCACCACGCGCCGTCGCGGCTGCCGCAGGTGCCCGCCGTGCCGCCGACCGTCAACGACGTCGCCCAGTGCCTGGTGGAGCGGGCGGGGCTGGCGTCGTCCGGCCTGAACGTCCTGCTGGACCCGGCGGCCCCCGCCAACCTGGGCGAGTCGCTGGAGCGGGCGGCGCGCGAGGCCACGTCCGTGCTGATGTTCCACTTCGTCGGGCACGCCGTCCTCGGGCCCGACGACGAGCTGCACCTGGCGACGCGGGCCACCGTCGACCTCGGCGAGGGGGTGCCCGGCTACCAGGCGCTGCCCTTCTCCGCGGTGCGCGACATCCTGTCCTCCTCGCGGGCGGGGCTCACCGTCGTGGTCCTCGACTGCTGCTTCACCGGCGCGGGCCGGCCGGTGCCGGCGAAGGCGCTGGAGAAGGCGATGGAGAAGGCGGTCGACACCCCCTGGCCGGGCGCCTACGTGATCGCGTCGTCCGCCGTGGACGAGAACTCGTGGGCGCTGCCCGGCGTCCGGCACACGGCGCTCAGCGGCGCGCTGCTGCGGCTGCTGAACGAAGGCGACCCCGCGGGGCCGCACGACTTAACCCTCGACCACGCCCATCACTACCTGACCCGCGTGCTGCGCGAAGGCGGGTTCCCCCGGCCGCGCTGCCAGGCCGTCGCCCTGGGCGAACGCCCGCCGCTCGCGCTCAACCCCGCCGAGACGGCGCACCGCCCCCCTTCCGGCCCGCCGATCGCCTCGCCCGGCGACCTGTCCAGCCCCTACCGTGGTCTCGTCCCCTACGCGGCCGAGCAGGCCGAGCTGTTCTTCGGCCGGGAGAGCGCGACGAGGTCGCTGGCCACGCGGGTGCGGCAAGCCCTGCGGGAGGATCCTCCGCCCGTCGTCGTCGGCTCGCAGGCGTTCGAGGCCGGCGGGCCGCTCATCGTCACCGGCGCGTCGGGCTGCGGGAAGTCGTCGCTGCTGCGGGCCGGGCTGATCCCGGCCATGCGGCGCGACCTCGGCGACGAGCTGTCGTGCGTCGTGCTGACGCCCGGCGCGCAGCCGATCGCGGCGCTGGCGCGCGAGCTGGCGGCGTTCGGCGGCGGCCCGCCCGAGCGGCTGCGCGGGATCATCGAGTCCGATCCCAGCGCGGCACGGCGGGCGCTCACCGGCGCCGAGGGGCGCACGCTGGTGGTGGTCGACCAGTTCGAGGAGCTGTTCATCGCCTGCGCCGACGAGCGGACCCGGCGCCGGTTCGTCGCGGCGCTCGCCGAGATGGCCAGGAAGGCCGCCGTCGTGATCGCCGTGCGCTCCGACTTCTTCGGGCGTTGCGCGCCCTATTCGGGCCTGCTGGAGGCCATGAAGCGGCCCGAGGTCGTACCGCCCATGACGGGGGCGGAACTGCGCACGGTGATCGAGCAGCCCGCCCTGAGCTCCGGGCTCTCGCTGGAGTCCGGGCTCACCGACCTCATCCTGGAGGACCTCCAGGCGAACGCCGACGCGCTCGAACGGTCGGGCGGCCCCCTGCCGCTGCTCTCCCACGCCCTGCTGGCCACCTGGCAGCGGCGCTCCGGCGGCATGCTGACCATGGCCGGCTACCGCTCGGCCGGCGGGGTCACCGGGGCGCTGGCGATGAGCGCCGAGGACACCCTGCGCGGGCTGGGTTCGGAGTTCGAGCCGATGGCGCGCGACCTGCTGATCCGGCTCGTCCAGGTGGACGAGCGGATCGGCGGTACGAAACGGCGGGTCGCCCTCGCCGAGTTGCTGCCGGGCAACCCGTCGGTGGCCGCGCAGGTGCTGGCCGCGTTCGTCCGCACGCGCCTCGTCACCGTGGACGACGACGAGGCCCAGATCACCCACGAGGCGCTCATCCGGGCCTGGCCCAGGCTCGGCGGCTGGATCGACGCCGGCCGCGCCGGGCTGCTCGTCCAGCGCCGCCTGACCGAGGACGCCCAGCTCTGGCAGCAGCAGGAGCAGGACCCCGCCTACCTCTACGACGCGGGCCGGCTCGCGGCCGCGCTCGCGGCGGTGGGCGGACGTCCCACGGGCCCGGCCGTCCAAGGCCCCACCGCCCGGAGCTCCCTCACCCGGCCCATGCCGAGCGCGGCGGGCTCAGGAGGCGCCGCGCCGGGCGCTTCCGCCCAGGACGTGATCTCGCCGGTCGAGCGGCAGTTCCTCGACGCGTCGGAGCAGCGGCAGAACCACCGCGCGCAGGTCGCCCGCGCGGTGATCGCCGCCCTCTCGGCGCTCCTGCTCGTGGCCGTGAGCGGCGCCGTGGTGGCGCTCGTGCAACGCGGCCAGGAGAGCGGCCGGGCCACGACGGCCGCCACGCAGCGCGACCAGGCCCTGTCGCGCCAGGTCGCCGCCACCGCCGCCCGCATGCCCGACACGTCGCTCGCTGCGCAGCTCGCGCTCAGCGCCTTCCAGCTCTCGCCCACGCCCGAAGCCCGCGGGGCGCTGCTCGGCACGCTCTCGCGCCCGGCCGGCGCGCGGCTCGTCGGGCACACCGCGCCCGTCCAGCGGGTGGCCTACCGCCCCGACGGCCGCGTGGCCGCCACCGCGTCCAGCGACCTCACGGCCCGGTTGTGGAACGTCGCCGACCCCCTCCGCCCGAAGGCCCTGGGCCTTGTGAAGGGTCACACGGGCAGCGTCGAGGCGGTGGCGTTCAGCACGAACGGGAAGGTCCTCGCCACCGGCTCCACCGACGGGACCGCCCGGCTGTGGGACGTCTCCGACACCGCCAAGCCCGCGAGCATGGCCACGCTCAAGGGGCACAAGGAGCGCGTGTCGTCCGTGGCGTTCAGTCCCAAGGGCACCATCATGGCCACCGCTTCCGCCGACCGCACGGTCCTGCTGTGGGATCTCGCCGACCCGCGCAAGCCCAAGCGCGTGGCCGTGCTCCAGCAGAGCTCCGACATCTCCGAGGTGGCCTTCAGCCCCGACGGCAGCTACATCGCCGTGACGTCGGCCACCGGCGGCGTCGCGCTGCTCGACGTACGCACTCCCGCCAAGCCGACCAGCCTGGCGGTGTTGCCTTCGCAGGACGGCGCGGTCAAAAGCGTGGCGTTCTCCTCCGACGGCGTCTACCTGGCCACCGGCTCCGACACCGGCAAGGTGCACCTGTGGAACGTCACCGCCACCAAGCTCGTCGGCACGGCGAGCGGGCACGGCTCGACGGTCGGCGACGTGGCGTTCAGCCCCGACGGCAGGATGCTGGCCAGTTCCTCCACCGACGGCACCGCGCGCGTGTGGGACCTGTCCAGCCCTAGTTCGCCCCAGTCCGTCGCCACGCTGGAGGGATCAGGCGGCGCTGTCACCGGCGTGGCGTTCAGCCCGAACGGCCAGAACCTCGCCACCTCCGCCGTGGACGGCACGGCCCGCCTGTGGAACGTCGCCAACGCCGCCCGCGTCGCGCCGCGCGCCAGGCTCGCCGGTCACACGTCCACCGTCGGCGGGCTGGCCCTGTCGAAGGACGGCGACACCCTCGCCACCGCCTCCGACGACGAGAGCGTGAAATTGTGGGACGTCTCCGACCCCGCGGTGTCCACACCGCTGTCCACGCTGTCGGGCCACACCGCCGCCGTCGTCGCGGCCTCGTTCGCTCCTGACGGCACGCACCTGGTCACGGCCTCGCTCGACAAGACCGCGCGGTTGTGGGACGTCTCCGAGCCCGCCACGCCGAAGCTCGTGTCGACGATCAAGGGGCACACGGACGGCGTGCGGTCGGCGGCGTACAGCCCTGACGGCAAGAAGGTCGTCACGGCGGGCAAGGACGGCAAGCTCTACCTGTGGGACGTCTCCACGCCCGCCGGCCCCAAGCGGGTGGCGGCGCCGAGCATGTCCGACGAGATGCTCGACACGGTGGCGTTCCGGCCGGACAGCCGCGTCATCGCGACAGGCTCGCGCTCCTCCCAGGTGCGGCTGTGGGACGTGTCCAAGCCCGCGGAGCCGCGCCAGCTGGCCGACTTCCCCGCCCACACGGGCGGCGTGCTCGACGTACGGTTCAGCCCGGACGGCAAGACGCTCGCCACGACCGCCACCGACGGCACGACCCGGCTCTGGGACGTCGCCGGTTCGGGGCAACCGCGACGGCTGTCGGTCCTGCCCGGTCACTCCGCCGACGTGACCGGCTCGGCGTTCAACGCGGGCGGCAAGATGCTCGCCACGTCGTCGCGCGACGGCACCATCCGCGTGTGGAACATCGCCGACCGCGCCCGGCCGGTGTTGTGGGCGATGCTCACCGGGTCGGGCTCGGTGAACGACGTCGAGTTCGGCCCCGACGGCACGGTCCTGGCGGCCACCTCCGGCGTCGCGGCCCAGCTGTGGGGGCTGGACGTGGAGCAGGCGCGGGCGAACGTCTGCGAGACCTCGGGGATGACGATCACCAGGGCCGAGTGGGCCCGGTACCTTCCCGGTGTCCCGTACAAAGCGCCCTGCCCGGCCTGATCCGTCGGTCGTCCGGAGCGTGGGAGCAGCCCACCCACCCTCCGGGCTCCTGCTCGGGCGTCTCCTGTCCTAGCCTCGAAGTATGAACAGGGACAACCTGCTCGGCCAGTTCCTGCGTGCCCGGCGCGAGCTGCTCCGGCCGGAAGAGCTGGGCCTGCCGTCCGGCACGCGCCGCCGCGTGGCGGGACTGCGCCGGGAGGAGGTGGCGCAGCGGGCCGGCGTGAGCACCGACTACTACGTACGCCTCGAGCAGGGCCGCGAACGCCACCCGTCCGCGCAGGTCGTCGACGCGCTGGCCCGCGCCCTCGCCCTGGGGGAGGACGCGGCCGCCCATTTGCACCGGCTGGCCGGCCCGGCCGCAGGGCGGCGGCGGCCGGCGCTCCGGCGCGAGCAGGTCAGCCCCCACCTGCTGCGCATGATGCAGGCCTGGCCGCACACGCCGGCGGTGGTGCTGGGCCGCTGCCTGACCGTGCTGGCGGGCAATGCCCTGGGCAGGGCCCTGTTCGCCGGACACGCCCACAGCGGCAACCTGGTGCGGCTGGTGTTCCTCGACGCGGACGCGCGCGAGTTCTACCCCGACTGGGACCGGGTGGCAATCAACACCGTCGCCGGGCTGCGCGCGGCCGCCGGCGCCGACCTCGACGACCCGCGGCTGGTCGAGGTGGTGGGCGAGCTGTCGCTCAAGAGCGAGACGTTCCGCACGTTGTGGGCCCGCCACGACATCCGCCAGAAGACCCACGAGACCAAACGGTTCCGCCACCCGCTGGTGGGCGCGCTGACGCTCCACTATGAGTCGCTGACCGTGAACGGCGCCCCCGGCCAGCAGCTGGTCGTCTACCAGGCCGACCCGGGCAGCCCCTCTGAGGAGGCGCTGACCCTGCTGGGCAGCCTGACGGCCGAGGAAGAGGTACGCCGCCCGGCACGCCCCGCCGGACGACCGCCCGTCACCGAGGACTGATCCCCCGCCGGACCACGCGCCCGCCCGACCGGCCGGCGCGCGATGCCGGCGTGCATGAAACCGACCACCGGACCATCCACGACAACCGCCGACCACATGAGAACCACCACGTTGGAGTGACTTCACGCATGACCGCCGACGACACCCCTGTCTGGTTCATCACCGGCTGCTCCACCGGCCTGGGCCGGGCGCTGGCCACCGCCGTCCTGGAGGACGGCGGGCGTGCCGCCGTCACCGCCCGTGACCCCGGGCAGGTCGAGGACCTGGCCGGCCGCCACGGCGACCGGGCGCTGCCCCTGCGGCTCGACGTCACCGACCATGGCCACGTCAAGGAGGCCGTCGCTCGGGCCGAGTCCGCGTTCGGCCGCATCGACGTCCTGGTCAACAACGCCGGGTACGGCTACCTGGCCGCCGTCGAGGAGGGCGAGGACCGTGAGGTCCGCGCGCTGTTCGACACGAACGTGCTCGGCCTGGTGGACGTCACCAAGGCCGTGCTCCCCGGCATGCGCGCCCGCCGCGCCGGCCACATCGTGAACGTCTCGTCGCTCGGCGGCCTGGCGGCCTTCGGCGCGACCGGCTATTACCACGCCACCAAGTTCGCCGTGGAGGGGCTGTCGGAATCGCTGGCGGCCGAGGTGGCCCCGCTGGGCGTCAAGGTCACCATCGTGGAGCCGGGTGGGTTCCGTACCAACTGGTCCGGGCCTTCCATGCGCCAGTCTCCCGTGCGGATCGACGACTACGAGCAGACGGCGGGCGCGCGCCGCGCCGCCACGCTCGCCACCTACGGCAACCAGCCGGGCGACCCGGAACGGGCCGCCCGGGCGATCATCACCGTCGTCGGAGCCGACGATCCGCCGCTCCGCCTGTTGCTGGGCAGGGCGGCGTACGACGTCGCGTCGGCCCGGCTGGACACCCTCAGGACCGGGTTCGACGCCTGGCGTGACCTGACGTTCAGCGCCGACTTTCCGAAATGAGCGGAAACGAAGGGAAACAGCGCGACATGACCACCAACGAGAAGATCATCCTGATCACCGGCGCCAGCAGCGGCATCGGCCAGGCCACGGCGCTGCGTCTGGCCGCTGACGGGCACCACGTCGTCATCGGCGCCCGCCGCACGGACCGCCTCGACGACCTCGCCGCCCGCATCAAGGAGGGCGGGGGCACGGCCGACGTGCACCGCCTCGACGTGACCGATCGCCGCGACGTCGCCGCGTTCGCCGACACCGCCGCGAAACAGCACGGCCGGATCGACGTGATCGTGAACAACGCGGGCGTGATGCCGCTGTCCCGGCTCGACTCCCTGCTGGTCGAGCAGTGGGACCAGATGATCGACGTGAACGTGCGCGGCCTGCTGTACGGCATCGCCGCCGCGCTCCCGCACTTCCGGCGGCAGGGCAGCGGCCACTTCGTCACCGTCGCCTCCGTCGGCGCGCACGAGGTCGTGCCGACGGGCGCGGTCTACTGCGCCACGAAGCACGCGGCGTGGGCCATCACCGAGGGCCTGCGCCAGGAGCTCGACCCCAGCATCCGCGTCACCACCGTCTCGCCGGGCGTCGTGGAGTCGGAGCTGGCGGACACCATCACCGAGCCCGGCGCCCAGGAGGCCATGCGCACCTACCGGGCCGACACGATCCCGCCCTCGGCGATCGCCGACGCCATCGCGTACGCGGTCTGCCGGCCGCCGGAGGTGGACGTGAACGAGCTCGTCATCCGACCGGCACGGCAACGCTGACCCCTGCCCGGCGGCGGCGCCGTGTGGCAGGCTGATGCATCGTGTCCGCATTCGATGAGATTCTGTTATCGCACAAGCCCGCCGCCCGCCACCTGATCCTCGTCTCGGGGCGGGAAGGCGCGGGCAAGAGCACGATCATTCGTGCGCTGCTGCCGCTCACGCCGCACGGGGCGCGGGTCGACGGCGAGGACCTGGGCCAGGTCAACCCGTGCCGCTACGACGAGGCGTTCTGGCACCTGCTCCGGTCGAACGTCGCCGTCCTCGTTCGCAACTACTGGGCCGCCGGCTACCCGAACGTCATCGCGGGCAGCTTCTTCCTGACCCGCGACGACTATCTGCGCTTCCGCGACCTCGTCCCCGAGGTGGACGAGGTCTACATGGTCGAACTGCTGGTGGAGCACGACGAGCGGCAACGCCGCAGGCTCACCCGCGCCAAGCAGACCACGCAGGAGTGGCGTGACGGGGTGGACCTGGCCGACACCCGCGACACGACCATCGCCGACGACCAGGACGGCTACCGTTACCTGGGGGTCGACAGCACGGGAATGACGCCAGAGGAGACGGTGGCGGCGATCAGGCGCGGCATCCCCGAGATCTACGGCCCGCCACCGGCCCCTTGATCCCCTCACGCGCCGGCAGGGTGATCGCCGCCTGTGGCAGGAAGCCGAGCCGGCAGCTCGCACACGAAAACGCCTGGTCACCGCCGCGCCTTCGGGGTATTTCCGTCGTTCCGTGAGAAGTTCGTACGGAGGGACGGAACGCCCAGAAGGAACTCCAGTGCGACACGATCATGAGGGCCGGCGCGTCAGCCGGCGGCGGCTGATCGCCGGTGTCAGCTCGCTCGGGCTCGGCGGCCTGTTGTCGGCCTCCGGCGCCAGGGCGGGCACGGTGACCACGGATCTCTCCTCGCTGCTCGCCGGCGCCGGCACGTGCACGCTGACGCCCAGCGCGACGCAGGGACCCTTCTACTTCGACGCGGGCAAGATCCGCAGTGACATCCGCGAGGGCAAGCCTGGCGTGCGGCTGCGGCTGGGCATCCGGGTCCAGGACAGCGGCACGTGCCGGCCGCTGCGCGACGCCGTGGTGGAGATCTGGCACTGCGACGCGGCCGGGTTGTACTCGGGAGCCGAGAAGGAGTCGGAAGGCGGCAGCCTCGGCAAGCCGCTCATGACCGATATGACTCCTTCGGACGACAAGCGTTACCTTCGGGGTGCGCAGGTCACGAACCCCGACGGCATCGTGCAGTTCACCACCATCTGGCCGGGCTGGTACCCGGGCCGCACCGTGCACATCCACGCCATGGTCCACGTCAGCGACAGACGCGTCCTGTGCACGCAGCTCATGTTCGACGAGTCGGTCAACACCGCGGTCCTGGCCAGGCCGCCGTACTCCGCGCACCCGGGGCGCGACACGTCCAATGACAAGGACGAGGACTTCCGCGACGGCATGCTCATGACGGTCATGGAGGACGGCGACGGCTACCTCGGCGCGATCGTGTTGTCCGCCGACCCCGACCGCCGCTAGACCCGCCGGACGACGCGCAGGAGGTACTCCTTCCTGTTGAGCGGGTTGTGGTCGGTACGCGGCCGGTCGGGGGCGGGACCGCGTACGGGCCGGTGGCCCAGGAAGTCGCACTCCAGCGCGCCCTCGCCCCGCGTCAGCCCCGGCAGCTGCTGCTCCAGCGCGTGCACCCCCGCAGAGGGGATGTCACCCGCCAGCAGGCCGGGGAACTGGGCGCGCGGCATCCCGCCCAGCCGGGCCAGCACGGGCAGCACCTGACCGGCGGTGTCCGGGGGCAGGTCGATGCGGAAGCCGTGTATCGGCTCCTCCACCGTGGTGCCGGCCTGCGCCAGCGCGCTCATCAGGACCAGCGGCGTCAGGTTGCGGAAGTCGCCGGCGGTGCTCGACATGCTCTTGTCGAACCCGCCTCCCATGTGGCTCTGCCTGGCGTAGTAGCCGGTGTGGGTCAGGGTCACCACGCAGTCGACGACCTGCCAGCCGTGCAGGCCCTCCCGGAGCGTCTCGTGCACGGTCTCCTCGATCGTCCTCATGAACGCGTACGGCAGCGACCCCAGCTCCACCTCCCGCCGGAACTCCACCCCGCTGTCGCGCGGGCCCCGCTCGACACGCAGCCCGACGGTGGCGAGGAACGGGTTGGGGTCCTTGCCGATCAGCTCCACCGCGGCTCCGGTGCCGACCGGCCGCTCGACGCAGATGGTGGTCGTCTCGCGGAAGGTGACGTCGATGCCGTAGTCGTCGAGCAGCGTGGCCTGGATGACCTCTTTCTGCACCTCGCCGTAGAGGGAGACCGACACCTCCTGGCGTACGTCGTCCTGGCGCAGGCCGATCAGCGGGTCCTGCTCGGCGAGCTGGGCGAGGGCCAGGTGCAGCGCGCCCCTGTCGCCGGGCCTGAGCGGCGACACGACCGTCTCCAGCGTCGGCGGCGCGAAGTGGCCCTGCACCTCGGTCTTGCGCGGCAGGCCGATCGTGTCGCCGATCCGGACGTCGGCCAGCCCCCACAGCCGGGCGATGCGGCCCGCGCCCACCTCAGGACCCTGCGCCGCCGTGCCCCGGTCGAAGACGCTGATCGCGGTGACCTTCCCCTCGCGGGATGCGCCGAACTCCCCCTCGCGGGCGAAGCTCAGCCGGTCGCGGGTGCGGATCGTGCCGGAGAACATGCGAACGTAGGCGATCTTCTCTCCCGCCGGGCCGCGTTCGACCTTGAAGACCGTGCCGGACAGCGGGCCCTCGGGGTCGCCCTCGGCGGCCGGGAGCAGCTCCTCGATGCCGGCGATCAGCGCGTCGACGCCCGCGCCGGTGATCGCCGAGCCCGAGAACACCGGGTGCGCCCGCGCCTGCCCCGTCTGGGCGGCGAGCTCGGCACGGAGCCTGGTGTACGAGACGGAGCCCTCGTCGTGCACGTACGCGGCCAGCAGCGCCTCGCTCTGGTCCGCGAGCACGTCGAGCAGGCGGCCCGCGAAGCCGGGCTCGTCACCGAACGGCGTGAAGGACGCTTCGGCCGTGCCGTGACCGGGAGCCGACCCCATGGAGACGACGGCCGGGGAGAGCTTCTCGGCGAGATCGCCGAGAACGCGGCCAGGGTCGGCGCCCCGGCGGTCGATCTTGTTGATGAAGATCAGCGTGGGGATGCCCAGCCGGCGCAGCGTGCGCATGAGCACGCGGGTCTGCGGCTGCACGCCCTCGACGGCCGAGACGACCAGGACCGCGCCGTCGAGCACGCTCAGCACGCGCTCCACCTCGGCGATGAAGTCGGGGTGGCCGGGCGTGTCGATGAGGTTGACCGTGGTGCCGCCGACGGCGAACGACACGACCGCGGACTTGATCGTGATGCCGCGCTGCCGTTCCAGAGCCAGGGAGTCGGTCTGGGTGTTGCCCTGATCGACGCGGCCGGGCTCGTCGATGACACCGGCGGCGTGCAGCAGCCGCTCGGTCAGGCTGGTCTTACCGGCGTCTACATGCGCGAGGATTCCGAGGTTGAGGATACGCACCGAACGTCATGTCCTTCATTGAGATGGATCTTCCTTCCTGGGGGGACATGACCGGTGCTCGCATGGTGGTGCTCCTCTGATCGTTCGGCTGAGGTCAGCACACCAGAACCGCGAGCGGCGCGGCAATCGATTTTTCCCAGGAGCGCATGGCGCCGAGCATCGCCGAGGTCCAGCGCTTCGGGCGGCGGTTCACCGCGTGGATGGCCCCGTCCCACCGGTGGCGGATCGCCGCTCGCGACCTGATGCTCCGGCTGGCCGCCCTGCCGGGAGTCGATCGCCTGTTCGTCAACTCGCTCAGCCCGGGCGGCCACCGCCTGATCAGCGGCCGCTCGCACGTCCTCGAGAGCGTGCGCGAGGACTGACCACCTTCACGCCGCGGAGTCGGCCTCGTCCTCCTCCTCCGTTTCTCCTTGCCGCCGTGCGGCCCGGTCGAGCTCCTGCTTGGCGATCCTGAAGCGGGCGCAGCGCGCTTCCAGCTCGCGTTCGTCGTCTGGGTTCGGTTGGTCGATCATGTCGAACGACGTGATCACACCTCGCCCGCGGACGCGACCGCCTTGGCGGAGACTTGTGACTCCAGCGACTCGACCGTGCCCCGCTCGCCGTCGACCCTGATGCGGTCGCCGTCGCGCAACCGCATGGTGGCGTTGCCGGTGCCGACCACGGCCGGGATGCCCAGCTCACGGGCGACGATCGAGGCGTGCGACAGCGGCGCCCCCAGGTCGGTCACCACGGCCGCGGCCCGCGGGAACATCGGCGTCCACCCCACGTTCGTCAGCGTCGTGACCAGGATCTCGCCCGGCTTGAGCCGCTCGCCCTCCTCGGGACCCGAGAGCACGCGGGCGACCCCCTCGACCACGCCGGGAGCGCCGGGGAAGCCGGTCACGGTGTCGCTCACGGAGACGGAGGCTCCGCGCGCGTCGTGCAGGTCGGCCCGGCGGCCGGGGTCGGCGGCCCAGCGCACCGGGTCGAAGCGGCCGACGATCAGCGCCGGGTAGGGCGGCAGCGCGGCGTACCGCTCGTAGGTGGCCCGCCGCACCGGCACCCGCTCCAGCGCCGACGGGTCGCCGCGCAGCAGGGCGAGCAGCTCCTCCAGGGACAGGAAGAACACGTCGTCGCCCCTGCCGGTCAGCTCCCCCGCGCGTACGGCGAACGCCCGCAGCACCCAGAAGGCCCTGATGTTCTCCGAACGTGCCGTCTCGCGGTCGCGTACCACGGCGGCCCACCGCTGGACCCGGGCGCGCATCCTGGCCTCCTTGCCGGGATGGCGTTCGGCGAAGCGCTTCCACGCCGCCTCCCTGGCCTCGGCCTGCCGGGCGAGCAGCGTTTCCGTGCCGTCCCGCAGGTCGTTCAGGCCCGCGAGCTGGGCGTCGATCCAGGCGGGATCCTCGCCGGGGCGCGGCTTCGACACCTCGAACTCGTGGGCGCCGCGGTGCCCGTAGGCTCGGGCGAACTCGTCTCTGGTGATCTCTCCCCTGGCCAGCCTGGACAGGCCCGTCACCGGCCCCAGGCTGGCCAGCTCGCCGCCGGTGCTGACGCCGGTCAGCATGGCCTCGGCGTCGACCTCGCCCATCAGCTTGCGCAGGCGGTCGCGGGTGAAGACCAGGGTCGTGCCGCCCTGACGGCCGGCCGCCTCCAGCATGCTGCAGGCTGTGACCGTGTGCGGCCGGACCTCCGTGTCCCACAGCGTGGCCAGTTCGGCGGCCGAGCCGGTGGCGGCGATCCTCTCCCGCAGTTCCTCGCAGCGCTGCCGGGAGGTGGCCAGGAAGGCGGGCATGCCCTTGAGGTTCGTACGCACGCGGCGGCGGATGCGCACGGCCATGGGCAGCACGCGCCTGAGTATCCTCCACCGGGAGACGTTCAGCGGCGGCACGTCGAGGCCGGGCGGCACCTTGCCGAAGACCTGCTCGATCGCGCCGAGCCGGCCCCTCATGCCCAGGGCCGTGGCGATCGAGTGCACGACGCTCAGGTTCATGTAGAAGCGGCCGCCGATGTTTCCCACCAGGTCGAAGCCGGGCAGGGTCGAGGCGGACATCGCCTCGGCGATGAACAGCCGCACGAACGACCACGTCAGCGGCGTCATCACGTCGGGGATGGCTTCTCCCAGGTTGCCGCCGGTCCACAGGTAGTCGCCCTTGAGGCTGTCGTTCCACTCCTCGACCTCGGGGGCGAGGCCGGTGATCGGGCGGGCCTGCACGACGGCGAACGCGCCGTTCCGCATGACCCATTCGACGTCCATCGGCGTGCCGTGGAGCTCCTGGATCCGCGCCCCGATCCCGGCCAGCTCCACGGCCTGCGCGGCGTCGAGCACGGCCTTCCCGCGCAGGTCGGCGGGCACGGGCCCGTCTTGCGTGCCCGTGGCGGTGCGGACGGTCATGACCGTCTTGTCGCCGGTGCGCGACCGGACGACCGCGCCGCCGGACACCACCACCGTGTCGGGGGTGACCTGCCCGCCGACGACCGCCTCGCCCAGCCCCCACGAGGCGTTGATCACGGTCTCGTCGCGGCCGCCCGTGATTGGGTCGGCGGTGAACATGACGCCGGCCGCCTCCGCGTCGACCAGCTCCTGCACCACCACGGCCAGCGCCACCTCGTCGTGGGGGACGCCGTTCCGGTCACGGTAGGCGATGGCCCTGGGGTTCCACAGCGAGGCCCAGCAGCGCCTGACCGCGTCGAGCAGGGCGTCGCCCCTGATGTTGAGGTAGGTGTCCTGCTGCCCGGCGAACGACATGCCGGGCAGGTCCTCGGCCGTGGCGGAGGACCTGACGGCGACGGGCACGTCGTCGCCGAGCGCCGCGTACGCACGGAGGATCTCCTCGGCGATCCCCGCGGGAATGTCGCGCTCGGCGAACATCCGCGCGATCCCGTCGGGGTCGGCGGAGGACGCTCCGAGGATCTCGTCACGGAACCCGGCCACGAACGCGCGATAGGCGTCGGTGGTGACGTGGAACCCGCCGGGGACGGGCAGGCCGGCCCTGGCCAGCCTCGCCAGCGAGGCGCCCTTGCCGCCCGCGGTCGCGAGGTCGGCGGCGGCGTCGTCGAGGGGGATCACGGCCTTCATCGTGTGCCTCCCGCGGCGCCGGAGTCGCCGTTCATCGAGGCCGTGAGCTTCGCCTCGGCGACCTCCGTGACGGCGTCGAGAAAGTCGAGCGTGGCCCGCGCCACGGCGTCGGCGTCGTCGCCGGGCGGCGGCCCGCCGGTGCTCATGGCGCGCTCGATGGTGTCGGCCACGAGGTCCGCGACCCGGTCGTCGGAGGGGCGGGTGATGCCCTGCATGCCGTCGGGCAGGAACAGGAACCCGTAAAGGATGGAGCCGGCCACCATGGCGTGGTCGCCCAACTCCTCGCGCACGGCACCGCGCTTGATCAGCTCGGTCATGTAGGAACCCAGGGCCGGCAGCGGCTCCGGCGAGCCGGCGCCGCTCCGCTTCTGGCGGGTCAGCTTGCCGAGCACCTCGGAGTCTTCGCCCAGCAGCGCGTGGAGCAGGGGCCGGCGCAGCAGCTCGCGGGCGAACGCGCCGTAGAGCGCGCTCAGCGTGGCGGGCTCACTGCGGCGCACGTCGCCCAGCATGAGGACCCGCTCGCGGCGCAGCAGCGCCGTGAACAGCGCGTCGCGGGTCTTCCAGTGCAGGTAGATGGTGCCCTTGGCGACGCCGGCGCGCTTGGCGACGTCGTCGATCGTGGTCTTGTCGTAACCCCACCGCAGGACCAGCTCGGCGGCGGCGTCGAGGATCCGGTGCGCCCGCTCCTGCAGCCGCGCCGGATCCTGCGGAGGTCGTCCTGGCCTGACCATTCATCTCACCCCGTTTGTTTGACTAGATGAGATTAATCGGTCATTAAATTATGCGCAAGTGCGGGCGCCGGTCAGCCGATCTTCGCGAGCAGCGTCTCCGCCTCCGCGGCGAACGACGCGTCGCCGGTGTCCACCGCCCTGCGCAACATGCGCCTGGCCTGCTCCAGGTCGCCACGCTCGTACCGGATCTCGCCCAGCCGGAAGGCGGCCTCGGCGACCAGGTCGGACTGCTCGGTCAGGCCCAGCGTCTGCTCGTAGTACCGCAGCGCGCCGTCGCGGTCCCCCAGCCAGTAGCAGAGCTCACCGAGGTGCGCGGCGGCCAGCCCCGACTCCGGGTCCCCCGCGTCGATGACCCGCTGATACCAGGTGAGCGCCTCACCGAAGTCCCGTTCGCGCTTGGCCAGCGAGCCGAGGTACATGGCCGCCAGCGCCCCGTTGTGCCCGTCCCCCTCGCCGGCGGCCCGGAGGTACCACTCGCGCGCCCGCTCCCCGTCCTCCTCGTGGTACGTCTGCCCGATCGCGATCATCGCGCGTACGGCCCGGTCCGCGTCACCGGCGTCGAGCACCCGCCGGTAGACCTCCCGGCCCTCTTCGACCTCGCCCGCCTCGACCAGCGCCTGGGCGAACGCGGTGAGCACGGTCGGATCGCCGTCCTCCGCCGCCTCCCGCAGCGTGCGCAGCGACTGCTCGGTGTCGCCCTGGTCGCTCTGGAGCATCCCGAGCAGGCTGGCGAACACGCCCCTCGCGGGACTGTCGGCGTCGCCCGCCTGGCGCTCGGTCAGGTCGTAGAAGGCCTCCGAGTCGCCCTCCGCGTCGAGCAGTTCGAGCAGTCTGCCACCGGCCACGAAACGCACGTCGGGGTCGTCGTCCTCGTGCAACCGCTCGTAGATCGCGCGGGCCTCGCCCGTACGCCCGAGCTCGGTCAACCGCCCGGCCACCCGCAGGTCCGCGGCGGGCCCGGCCCACCTCAGCTCGTAGTAGTCGCGTACGGCCTCCGGGTCCTCGCACAGGTCGCCCAGCGTGCCGGCCGCCTCGGCCGCGCTCTCGCCCATGAGCGCGAGCACCTGCACGGCCACCGCGTGGTCGCCGCGCCGGCAGGCCAGGTGGGCGAGGACCTCGATGTTCTTCAGCGCGGTGCTCGCCGAGTCAGTGCCGGTGCCGGTGGCCACCTCGAACGCCCTGGCCGCAGCGAGATCGTCGCCCTCCTCGTGCAGCCAGATGCCGAGCTGCACGCCGGCCCTGCCCATCGCGCCCGGGTCGCCCGACTCCATGGCCAGCCGGACCTCGCGGGCCGCCCTTTCCGTGTCGCCCAGCTCGCGCAGAGCCTTGCCCAGGTCCACCCGCATGCTGGACGTGGTGCCCGGGAAGCCGACGTCGATGCCCTGGCCGTACGCGCGGGCCGCGGCCTCCATGTCGCCCCTGGCCTTATGGGCGTCGCCCCGCATCCAGTAGGCCATGGCGACGGTCTCGGGGTCGCCGGTGGCCACGGCCGACTCGGCCTCCCGTTCCAGCGCGTCGTGGTCCTCCTCCTGGAGCAGGTGGACGAGCAGGTGGCGGCGGCATTCGAGGTCGCCGGCCGCGACCCCCTCGGCCAGCGCGGCGCGCACACCGGCGGTGTCGCCGCGCTCGCGCAGCAGGTCGGCAAGGGCCAGGGCGGTGGCGGGCAGCGCCGCCCTGGCCGCCTCGACGGCACCGTCGAGGTCGCCGCGGCGCCGGCGTACGACCGCGATGTTGCGCCAGGCCGTCTCGGCCGTCTCCGCCCGCTCGGTGGCCGGCAGGAAGGCGAGCTCGGCCCGGCAGTGGTGGCCCTTGGCGGTGAGGGCCGCGCCGAGATCGATCCGGGCCTGCGCCGCGAGCGCGGGCCCGCCCAGCTCGGCGACCAGCTCGAAGAACGGGCTCGCCACGGCATCGTCCATGTCCTGGGCCCAGGACAGGACCTCGCGCAGGGCCTCTTCCAGGTCGGCGGGGGCCGCGCCGGTCAGCAGGTCGCGGACCCGCGGCAGGTCCTCGTCCTCGAGTGCGAGCAGCACCCCGGCCATCACCTCGGAACCGGTCAGCTCGGTCAGGGCCGCCAGCGCGCCCGGCCGGTCGCCCTCCGCCGCCAGCACCCAGGGCAGTTCCTCGGGGGTGGCCCGGCCGAGCAGGTGGCGGGAGACGGCGGCGGCGTACGTGTCGTCCTCCTGTGCGGCGGCCCGCTCCAGGGCGAAGCGCGCGGACTCGGTGTCGCCCGCGGCCATGAGACAGCGGCCGGCCTCCAGCATGGTCCGCGGTTCGGAGTCCGGGTCGATGGCCGCCGCCCGCTCGAACGCCGCCCGCGCGGGCTCCAGATCGCCGGTCCTGGCCAGCAGGGTGCCGCGCAGCCGTTCCGACTCCCCGGTCGGCTCGGGGGAAGCGGCCGTGACGGCCGCCAGCGCGCCTTCGGCGTCGCCGCGGTCGAGCAGGAACCGGGCGAGGTGCAACGACGCGTTCTCGCCCAGCGCCGCGGCCAGCCGTTCGCCGGCCTCGTCCACGCGGCCGCAGGCCACCAGCGCCTCGCCGAGCCCCAGGGCCGCCTGGGTCCGGAGCTGCTCGTCGGCGGAGTCCGGCACGCCGGCGAACGCCTCGGCGGCCTCGGCGTGCTGCCCCAGCTCCATCAGCACCCGTCCCGCGGCGCGCAGCGCCACCGCGGTCAGGTGGTCCTCCTCGCCGCCCGCCGCCTGCCGCCAGGCGTCGACGCCGCCGTGCTTGTCGCCGGAGTCGTTGCGCAGGGCGCCGAGATAGCAGGCGGCTTGCTGGCGCAGGCCCTGCCGCCCGGCCGCGACCACCAGCGACAACGCGCGGTCTGCGGCCCCGGTCCGGCCGGCGCGCTGCCAGACGTGTGCGCACTCCACCGCCAGCGAGCCGGCCACCGCGTGCGCGTCCCCCTCGGGGAACGCCGCCGCGGCGGCCTCGAAGTCCTCGCGGAGCAGCGCGTGCCCGAACGTGCTCACCTCGTCGGAGCCCAGGGCGAAGGCCGCGCGGGCGGCGTCGAGGTCGTCCAGCCTGACCCTGGCGTACCCGAGCGGCAGCGCGCTGCGCTCGCCCTGCCCCTCGGCGATCAGCCGCTCGTGCAGGCGGCAGGAGGCGAGCAGGTCGCCCTGTGCCTCGTACAGGGTGGCCAGGTCGGCGGCGGCCTCCGCGCGCAGGCCCCGGTGCCCGGCCCCCGTCGCCCGCTCGTACGCGGCCCGCGCCAGCAGCGGGTCCTCCTCCGCGACGAGCCCGCCCAGCGCGTACGCCACCCAGGCCGCCAGCGCGGGATGGCCGTCCTCCCAGGCTTGGCGCAGCAGCGCGGTCGTCTCGTCGGTGTCCGGCAGCACGTCCTTGCGGATCAGCGCGGTGTACGACAACGCCAGCGGATCGCCGGACCCGGCCGCTTGGTCGAACAGCTCGGCCGTGTCGGACACGTCGATGCCGATGGACACCAGCACCTGCGCGAACACGGCGGTCCCGATCGCGGCCACGGCGGGGTCCGGGTGATCCAGGACCGCGCGGTAGCGGGCCAGCCCCTCCTCCCTGCCCAGCCGCTGGTGGCCGAGCATCGCCACGAGCACCGGGTGCAGCTCGTCGCCCGACTCGTGCAGCAGGTGCAGCAGGAACGTCGCGCTGAACCCCTGGAGCAGGTCGTCGCTCTCGGCCACGTACGTCAGCAGTTCGTCGGCCTGCTCCCGGTCGCCTTCGCCGAGCTCCAGCTCGGCGAGCGCCACCATGGCGCGCAGCGACTGCGCCGGCGCCTGCGCGTCGGCGGCCCTGCGCAGCAGCCGCCTGGCCTCGGCGAGGTCGCCGTCGCGCAGACGGGCCAGGCCCTCGTCGGTGTCCTGGAGCGCCTGCTCCTCGGCGGGATCGGGCAGCGGCTGGCGCATGGCGTCGTGTTCGAGCAGCAGCCCGGCCTTGAACGCGGCGTCGGCGTCGGCGTGCCCGGCCGCGTACGCCGTCAGCTCCATGATCTCGTCGTGGGGGCCGGGATGCTGCTCCAGCAGGATGCCGAGCAGGGTGACGCCGACCGAGGCCCACTCGCTCTCGCCTGCCTCCAGCACCGCGCGCAGCGCGACCAGCGCCTCGGCAACCTCCCCCGCCTCGGTGTGCATCTGGGCCAGGCAAGCCTGGGCCTCCACGGCGTGCTCGCGCTGCCCGCTGGCGATCACCCTGCGGAAGATCGCCTTGGTCTCCTCCACGTCGCCGAGCCGCGCGGTCACCTTGGCCAGCTCGATCAGCGACGGCAGCCGCAGATCGGGCCGCGGGTCCTCGGCGGCCACGCGGTAGGCGGCCGCGGACTCGGCGTACTCGCCGAGGTCCACCAGGACGGCGCCGAGCAGCTTGTGGGCCATGGCCAGGTGATCGGGGTGCCCGACGGCGATGGCGTGCTCGCACACCTCACGGGCGGCGTCGAAGTTCTCGTCCTCGGCGTACACCTGGTAGAGCCGGAACGCCGACAGCGACACCACCTCGGGGTCGCCGCAGGTCAGCAGCGCCTTGTAGTCGTCCTCGTTCTCGGCCGCCTCGTACAGGTCGCGGGCGGAGGCGGGGTCCTGGCGGAACTCCGGCAGTTCGAGCCGCGCGGCCAGCTCGGCCACGGCGGGACTGTCGCACTTGCGGGCGCGTTCGAGCGCCTCCTGGGCGCCCTGCGCGTCGCCGAGGTGGGTGCACACCAGCACCATGGCCGTCTCGGCGAGCGCGGCCACCTCGAAGTCGGCGCCGTCTGAGGCGATCGTCAGCACCCGGTGGGCCGCCGGCCACTCCTTGGCGTCGACCAGCATCATGCCCATGGCCATGGCCGAGCGCTGCCCGAACACGGGGTCACCCGACTGGATCACCGAGCGGTGGGCCGCCTCGGCGCCGTCCAGGTCTCCCTGCTCCTGCAACACCCCCGCCAGCAGGTGGGACGCCTCCGGGTCGCCCGTGGCCGCGATCTGCCTGAACAGCGCGGCGGCCTCGTCGAGATCTCCCGCTCTCCAGTGGTTCATGGCCGCGTCGAGCTGTTCTGACGCCATCATCTCTCCAAGGTCATCCAATAATGTGAAAAAGCTACACATGCACCACCCATGGTCACAGCCATTCCGGGATCTCGCAGTCCGTGCACCGAGAAGTGGGCCAGCGCCGTAGCGTGGTGCCCATGGGCAAGGCGTTCTGGATCGACCAGGAGTTCGACAGGGACCGTGACGGGCGCTATGCCGTACACGTGCGCAAGAACCTCGAGGAGTTCGAGTGGGGTGACATCGCGCCCGTCAGGTTCGCCTGCGCGGCCTGGCGGCTGGCCACGCCGCCGTCGCTGACCCCCGGCTACGTACGCTGGGACCGCCGCGTCCTCGAGGCGACCTGCCACCGCAACACCTGGGACGGCACCCTCTACGCCCGCGTCAAGGTCGTCTCGCCGCTGCCGGAGGAGCTGACCCGGTCGCGGGCCTGGTGGCGCGACCGCGGATGGCTGGGCTGGCAGGAGACCTTCGGCCAGTACGTCGAGCCGGCCCAGCAGGACCTCGCCAGGATCCCGTTCCTGCGGGCCACGCTGCTCGTCGAGGCGCCGGTGCCGCTCGACGACCTGCCGCCGGAGCCCGAGGGCCCCCACGACGAGGTCGAGCAGCGCGCCCACCGCGCGGTGGCGGTGCTGGCCCGCGAGCTGAACGCCCTGGTGTCGCCGGTGCTCGACCAGCTGGGCTGACCAGGCGATCAACTCCAGCATGCCCGGCGCACGCCTGGGTAGCGGGAGGCGCATGAGAATGCCGTTCGCCGTGCCGATGCTGGCCGTACTCACCGTCGCCGGCTGCGCCGTGGACACCACGTCGCCCGCGCGCGCCGCCGAGCGTTTCCACGCCGCGATCGCCGGGCGGCAGGAGGACAGCGCGTGCGCCATGCTCGCCCGCAGGACGGCCGAGAAGCTGCCGGGGCCGGGCCAGACGTGCGCCGACGCGCTGCGCGAGGTGAAGCTGGGGCCGGGCGGCCGGTCCACCGCGGTGAGCGTGTGGGGCGAGGAGGCCCAGGTGCGCCTGACCGGTGACACGCTCTTCCTGCACCGCTTCAGCGACGGCTGGCGGATCAGGGCGGCGGGCTGCCGGCCGGTGCGCGACCTTCCCTACGAGTGCGAGGTGGAGGACTGATGCGGGTGATGTTCACGCTGACGGCGCTCATCATCGTCGTGGGGCTCGCGTGGTTCTTCGCGATCGGATGGTCGCGGCTGTGAGACGGATCAAGGACAACGCCCTCTCCCTGACGTTCCTCGTCCTGTTCGTGGCGTCGGTGTGCGGGCAGGCCGTGGCGGGGCTGCTCGACTACAACGACCAGCAGGCGGCCGCGGGCTCGGAGCCGGTGTCGCTGCTCGACTACGTGGCCTCGTCGTCCTTCGCGGTCGACGTGGCCGAGAACTGGCAGTCGGAGTACCTGCAGTTCTTCCTGTTCATCATGATGACCGTCTGGCTCGTGCAGCGCGGCTCGCCCGAGTCGAAGGAGCCGGGCGAGGAGGGCGCGGAGTCCGGCGAGCAGCAGCGGATCGGCCGGTACTCCGAGGACGACTCGCCCGCCTGGGCGCGGGCCAAGGGGCTGCGACTCTGGCTGTTCAGCAACTCTCTGGGGCTGGTGATGGGCGCCGTCTTCGTGCTGTCGTGGCTGGCCCAGTCGGTGGCGGGGCAGGCGGCGTACAACGCCCAGCGGCTCACCGACCTGCGTGATGCGGTCTCGTGGGGCGCGTACGTCACCTCGCCCGAGTTCTGGAACCGCAGTCTGCAGAACTGGCAGTCGGAGTTGCTCGCCGTGTTGTCGATGGTGGTGCTCTCGATCTATTTGAGACAACGCGGCTCGCCCGAGTCGAAGCCGGTCGGGGCGCCGCACGCGTCCACCGGGGTGGAGGGCTGACCCGTGACGACGGCGACGACGCGGGTGCCGGGGGCGAAGGCGCCCTGCCGGGCGAGGTCGAGGATGCCGTACAGCATTTTTGCCACGTAGACCCGTTCGACACGATATTTCGCGATGAATCGCTCAAGATCCGGCGTTGACTTGGCGTATCCGCCGAAGTGGTAGTCCAGGTTGATCTCCCAGTTCGACCACGTACGGCGGTACGCCTCCCGCTGCAACCTGGCCACTTCGTCCGCGAGGAACCCCGCGCCCTTCAGCACCGCGAACCCGATCGCCCGCCTCCCCTCGGGCAGCCCGGCCGAGATCCCGGCCAGCGTGCCCCCGGTGCCCACAGGGCAGCAGATGACGTCGTAGTCCCCGGCGATCTCCCCCGGGAGCTCGGCGCACCCGCGCACCGCCGCGGCGTTGCTCCCGCCCTCCGGAAGGATCACCACGTCGCCCCACCGCTCCCGCAGTCCGGCCTGCACCTCGCCGGTGTGCTTGCGCCGGTAGGTCGCCCGGTCGAGGTAGGTGAGCGTCATGCCGCAGGCGGCCGCGTACGCCAGCACCGGGTTGAGCGGCCGGTGCTCCTCGCCCCTGATGACGCCGATCGTCTCGATGCCGTGCCGCCGGCCGGCCTCGGCGACGGCCCTGATGTGGTTGGAGTAGGCGCCCCCGAACGTCAGCAGCCGGCGATGGCCCAGGTTGTGCCTCAGCTTGCGCGGTTTGTTGTCGTCGTGCACCAGGAACACCCGGATCTGGCCGAGCTTCGGGTCCAGGAGTTCCTCCATGGCGCTAGTCTACGGTCGGGCCTATGTTGAGGAGTGTTCGGTTATGCGCGTTGTTGAAGCTTTTCGTGCCGCCTATGGCGCGTCCCCCGAAACCGTCTGGCACGCGCCCGGCCGGGTCAACCTGATCGGTGAGCACACCGACTACAACGACGGCTTCGTCCTCCCCTTCGCGGTGCCGTGGGGCGTCACCGCGGCCGTCACCCCGCGCTCCGACGGGACCATCCGCCTGCTGTCCCTCCAGGCCACCGGCGACCCGGTCACCATGGCGAGCCACGACGAGTCGACGGGCTGGACCCGCTACGTCGTGGGCGTGCTCGCCATGCTCGGCGACCGCGTCTCCGGCGCCGACATCGCGATCGACGGCGACGTCCCCCGGGGGGCGGGCCTCAGCTCCAGCGCCGCCCTGGAGGTGGCCGTCGCCTCCGCGCTCAACGACCTGCACGACCTCGGCATGACCCCCATGGAGATCGCCCTGCTCGGGCAGAAGGCCGAGAACGACTTCGTGGGCATGCCCTGCGGCATCATGGACCAGGCGGCCTCGGCGCTGTGCGAGGAGGGGCACGCGCTGTTCCTCGACTGCCGCTCGCTCGCCTCCAGGAACATCCCGCTCGACCTGGCCTCCCACGGCCTCGGCATGCTCATCATCGACACCCAGGCGCACCACGCGCACGCGGACGGCGAATACGCCAAGCGCCGCGCCGAGTGCGAGTCGGCGGCCCGCAAGCTCGGGGTCCCCGCGCTGCGCGACATCACCGACCTGTCGGCGGCGCTGGAGCGCCTCCAGGGCGACGAGCGCAAGCGCGCCATGCACGTCGTCACGGAGAACCACCGCGTGGAAGCCCTCATCGGCCTGCTGCGCGCGGGCGCGGTCACGGAGATCGGCGCGCTGCTGAACGCCTCACACCTGTCGCTCAGGGACCAGTACGAGGTGTCGTCGCCGGAGCTCGACGTCGCCGTGGAGGCGGCGGTCAAGGGCGGGGCCAGGGGAGCGCGC
>NZ_JAAAHR010000071.1:0-42514 GCF_009908215.1 Nonomuraea sp. K271
GGGCCCGAGTTCGACGGTGTACGTGCCGGGTTCGCCACGCCGTACGTCGAACGAGATCCGCCCGCTCCTCCCCGGCCGCAGGGGGAGGGTCCGGCGCTGGTCCTCCTGGCCGTTCACGCGCAGGACGGCCGCGTACTCGCCGGCCAACTCCCCCACGTTCTTCACCTGGGCCCGCACCTGTACGCGCCCCGGCCGGGAGTGCTCCGAGGTGATCTTCAGGTCGCTCGGTGCGAACAGCGGCTCGGGGCCGGGGGCCAGGTCGTGCACGAAGACGTCGGAGCGGTGATTGGTGTCGCCTTCGACGAGGTTCCCCGCGGAGCTCTCGAAGGCCACGTACCTGCCGTCGGCGCTGATGGACGGCAGGTCGGCCCCGCCGTCGCCCTCGGCTCCCTTGGGAGCTCCTGAGATCTTCCTGCTGGTGCCGGCCGCGACGTCGCGGACGAACACGTCGTTCGACCTGTTGGTGTCTCCTTCGACGATGTCGTCGGCGAGACTGTAGAAGGCGACCAGGCGCCCGTCGGCGCTGAGCGACGGCGCGAACGACATGTTGGAGGCCTCGCCCCCGTCCTTGTTCGCCGACACCAGCTCGGACGTGCCGGTCGACAGGTCCTGGACGTAGATCTGGCCGGTCCCCACGCCGTTGGTGAAGGCCAGCGCGTTGCCGTCGGCGCTGAGCACCGGGGACCTGGTGTCAGTGTCCGGGTGCGGGACCACGACCAGCTTGAGCGCGCCGGCTTCGCGGTCGAGGACGAAGGCGTCCGTCCGGCCGTTGCCGTCACCAGGGACGAGACCGTCCGCGTCGCTCTGGAACGCCACGAAACGGCCGTCGGCGCTGATGGACGGCTCGCGGGACTGGTCGCCCGCCTGCGAGCCGTCGTGGGCGACGGAGATCCGCTCGGTCGTGCCGGCCTGGCGGTCGCGCAGGAAGATGTCGGCGCGGCCGTTCGTGTCGCCGGGCACGAGGTTGGCGGCGTCGCTGACGAAGACGGCGAACCGGCCGTCCGCCGAGAAGTCCGGCGCGCCGGAGACCCCGTCGCCCTGGACGCCCGCGGACGACAGAGAGATCCGCTCGGTCGTCCCCGTCCGCCGGTCGTGCACGAAAGCGTCGGTCTGTCCGTTCGTATCGCCGGGCACCAGGTTGGTCGCCCCGCTGGTGAAGCCGACGAAGCTCCCGTCGTGGCTGACCGTCGGCGACAAGGAGAACGAGTCGCCCAGGCCGCCACCGGTCGGCACCGACACCCGCTCGGTCGTCCTGGTCCGCAGGTCGGTGGCGAAGATGTCCAGTTCGCCGTTGGTGTCCTCGTCGCTGACGAGGTTGGAGGCGAAGCCGGCGAACACCACGACGTTCCCGTCCCCGCTCAGCTCCGGCCACCACGTCTCGTGGTTGGCCTGGCGGCCGTCGGGACCCAGCGACACCCGTTCGGTGCCGGGACGCCGTGGGAGGGTCAGGTCGGCGGTGTTCCTGCCCCTGCCGACGCTCGTCTGCACGGGCTCCGACCGCGAGACGCCGGGAGAGTTCGCCGAGACTCGGTAGCCGTCGCCGTAGGGGACGTCCCTGATGGTGTAGCGGCCGTGCCTGTCGGTGGTGGCCGACAGGTCGTCGGGCACATCGAGCACCGTGACCGTGGCGCCGGGCACCGTCGACCCGGTCGGCCCGTAGGTCACCCGCCCGGACAGCGTGCCCCGGCCCGTGCGCTCCAGCTCCATGCGCACGTCGGAGAGGCGGCCTGCCCGGACGCGTACGGTCTCCGTGCGGTTCTCGTAGCCGAACCGGGACAGCGACAGACGGTGCCTTCCCTCGGGCAGCCGCAGTTCGAAACGCCCGTCCTCCCCGGTCTCGACGCTGCGCCCGTCCGTCCTGGCCACCTTCACGCCGGCCAGCGGCCTGCGGGTGCGTTCGTCGGTGACGACGCCGCGCACGCCGCTTTCGAGCGCGGCCTCCGCGACGGCGGCGTAGGCGTCGATCCGGCCGGCGCCGACGCGGGGGTTCGGGCGAGGGCCGTAGCGGTCGTCGGAGACGGCCGTGCCGGTCAGGATGTCCAGCGCGGCGTCCACGCTCAGGCCGGGACGGGCCTCCATCATGAGCGCGACCGTGCCCGACACGTGGGGAGTGGCCATAGAGGTGCCGTTGAGCGACTGGTACGCGCCCCCGGGTATGGACGACAGCACGTCCACGCCGGGCGCCGACACGTCGGGCACGACGTACGAGTCCGGCCACTCGGGCGGGGCGTCGAACCAGTCGGTCCGGTCGACCACCCCGCCGCAGGAGAAGTCGGGCACGTTGTCGTCGGCGTCGGTCGCGCCCACGGCCACGGACTCGTACACGTTGCCCGGGCTGCCCGACCCGCCGGGGCGGCAGTTGTTGCCGATGGCGAAGGACGGGAACGCACCCGCGTAGTAGATGTTCCTGGCCGGCTGGATCATCTCGTCGGCGTAGCCCTCGCCGCCCAGCGACATGCTGACGATGTCGGCCGGCTCGCCCGCCCTGGTTCCGTCGGCGGTGAACGGCGCGATCGCCCACTGCATGCCCGCGATCACCTGGGCGAAGGTGCCCTGCCCGCCGGGGATGACCAGGGCGCCCATCAGGGTGGCGCCGGGCGCGACGCCGATGCGGGTGCCGGAGGCGTCGCCGCCCGCGATCGTGCCCGCCACGTGCGTCCCGTGATAGCTGCTGTCGTGCGGCTCCGAGGCCACCGGCCTGCCGTCCCGGCCGAACTCGATCCAGCCGCCCGGATGCTTCGGGTCGGAGGGGTCGGCCGTGGCGAGCTTGCCCTGGAGGTCGGGGTGCGTGATGTCGATGCCGGTGTCGAGCACGGCCACGCGCACGCCCTTGCCGGTGAGCCCGCGCTCGCCGCTCACCCTGTCGGCGCCGATCTTGGCGACGCCCCACGTGGTGGCGCCGGCGGCCTTGGGGGTGACGCCCTTCCCGGGGGCGGGCGCGGTCAGCGTGAAGTTGGGGATGATGCGCTCGACCGTCTCGAGCTCCGCCAGGGCGTTCAGGGTGCCGTGCGTGGCCCGTACCAGGACCATGTTCTTCAGCCAGAAAGTGTTGACCACCTCGTCGCCGCGTGAGGTGACGAGCCGGACCACGGGGTCCTGGCCGGCCTTGGCACTGCGCTGCAACGTGTCCCGCGCCTCGGCGCGGGACACCGGCGCGCCGGGCGGCGTGTGCGGGGCGCGAAGAACGACCGCCGCTTCGACGCGCGCGTCGGCGCTCTTGAGCTGCGCGGTCAGCTTCTGGTCGATCTTCGGTGCGGCCTCCGGCTCCGCGGTACGGGTCTCCGCCGCGGCCGGGCCGGCTGTCAGCGCGCCGAGCAGGACGGCCGGTAACAGTGTGGCGAGCAGGCGACGTGTGGCGGATCGTCGGCGGGATGGCGGCATGGTGCTCCTTCGGTGCGGTGGCCACGAGGGCCGATGGTGCACCTGAAACGCTGACATCTACCGATATTTCCTGACAAGATCGCTTTGTGACGAGTTTCCGTCACATGACGTGATCCCGACATCCAGGAGGGGCGGCGTGCTCGAGGCCATCGGACTCGGTCCTCAGGACGAGGAGGTCTACGACGCCCTGGTCCGCCGGACGCAGGCGACGGTGACCGAGATCGCCGACGACTGTCACCTTCCCGCCACGGCCGCGCGGCGCGTTCTGCAGTCGCTGGTGGAGCTCGGCCTGGCCACCCGCTCGGCCGGCAGGCCGACCCGCTACGTCGCGGTCTCGCCCGACAGCAGCCTGGAGGCCATTCTGCGCGAGCGCGAACGTGAGCTGGACGGGGTGCGCGCCCACATCAGGTCGCTGATGGACGTCTACCGCGCCGGCACCCGTTTCGCCCATCCGGGCGAGCTGATCGAAGTGGTCTCGGGCCGCGACGAGGTCAACCACCGCTGGGTCCGGATGCAGCAGGACACGCGGGCGCAGGTGCGCGGGCTCGACCGGCCGCCGTACGCCGCTCCCCAGGAGCACACCGAGTCGAACCCGATCGAGCTCAACCTGCTCCGGCGTGGTGTGAAATATCGCGTCATCTACGACACCAGCGTGCTGGATCTTCCTGGCTGGCTGGAGGACGTGACGGCCGGCATGCAGCACGGGGAACAGGCCAGGATCGCCGCCGGCCTGCCGATGAAGCTGGCCATCTCCGACGACCGGCTGGCCATCATCCCGCTGCTTCGGGCCGGCGACGACGCGGTCACGGCGTCGTACCTGATCCATCCGTCACCGTTGCTGGACGCCCTGGTGGCGCTGTTCGAGGCACTGTGGGAGCGCAGCGTGCCCGTCCGCATGACGGCCCGCGGCGGGGAGTTGTCGGACGACGAGGAGCGGCTGCTCACCCTGCTGGCGGCGGGGGCGACGGACCGCGCGGCGAGCCGGGCGCTGGGGTGGAGCGAACGCACGGTTCAGCGGCACATCACGAAGCTGATGCGGCGGCTGGGGGCGCGGACCCGCTTCCAGGTCGCGATGGAGGCGACCCGGCGCGGCTGGATCTGATCGGATGGAGAGCCGTCACGCCCGCCGACGCGGGATGGGTGACCGAGAACCACACGACCTTGCCGCCGTCGGCCGCCCGTACGCCCCAGTCGTCGGCGATCGCGGCGACGATCTGCAGGCCCCGGCCCGACGGTGTGCCGGGCGCCGGGGTACGCGGGCGCGGCATGCCGTCGCCCGGGTCGAACACCTCGCCGTAGAGGCGGCCGCCGTGGTCCTCCAGGCGCAGCGCGTACGCCGACCCGCCGTGGACGACGGCGTTGGTGACGAGTTCGCTGACGATGACGAGGCAGTCGTCGATCATGTCGTCGTGGCCCCACGCGGTCAGGTCGGCGCGGACCAGAGCGCGCGCCCTGCCGACGCCGGCCGGCACCGAGGGCAGCAGGTGCTCCGCCGTCCGGATCGGCGTCGCGGGCGGGGGCCCGTGGCGGAGGGGCATGCGCATCACATCTCTCGGTTTTTGGGAGCGCTCCCATACCAAGGTAAGCCCTTTCCCTGCTTCTGGGAATCCATGACGGCACACATTGTTGCCTAACCGTGTCCAGTCTCGGGCACGCTTCCAACACGGAGAGTAATCGTGCCGACACATGAGGTGTCGGCACCGGATCGAACTGAGGAGAGCGTATGTCCAGGAAGGCCATCACCGCCCTGACCCTCGCGGCCTGCATGCTCCCGGGGGCGGCACTCGCCGCGCCCGCGAGCGCCGACGCGGAGAACGACCTTAGTGACTGCTACGACGGCACATGCACGCTCACCGTCACCGAGCCGGTGACCTTCCCCGTCGACCCCCGCTACCGCCTGTCCGACGTTCGGGTCTCCAAGGTGCATGTCGCCGGCATGTTCCACGCCGTCATGATCCAGTCGACGAACTCCGGCGCGGCCACCACCCTCGGCGCGGGCACCCGCGGCAGCATCAACGGCCTGTCCGTACACGTGCAGCGCATCACCGACACCGACGCGACCGTCCGCTTCGAGGGCTGACGGCGGCGGCCAGGTCGGCGAGCAGGCACTCAGCGACCAGTTCCTCGGGTACGGCGAGCCCGTGAGAGCGCAGGGCCGGGGCCAGGCCGGGGTCCCAGGGGGCGTCGGTCACCCGGCCCGGCGTCGGGCCGGACAACAGACCTGACCACAAGCCCGACGAGGGGCCGGACGGCGGGCGGCCCGCGAGAGCCCGCAGGTAGTCGTCGGCGGACATCCGCCACGGCTCCGCCCCGGTCTTGGCCATGGTGTAAGCGGCGATCCGCAGGCCCTCCCCGTCGAAGTCGCCGTGATACCGCAGCCCGACGTCCCGCGGAAACGCCCGGAGCAGGCGGATGACGGCGCTGTTCGGCCAGCCGGAGGTGCAGACCATGGGCGGGCAGTCGCCGCCGAAGCGCTGCTCGGCCAGGGCGAGCACGGTCGGGTTCTCCACCACCCAGACGACCCGCTCGCGCACCCACAGCTCCTGCGTGTCGTGGAGCTGCGCCAGGGTGATCACGCTGGCCCGGCCGTCCCAGACGCGCAGGGCTCTGGCCAGGGGCTCCTCCCCGTCCGGGCGTAAGCCGGCGACCAGGGCCGTCGTCGACAGCGCGTCGCAGGCCACCCCCGCCCGCTCCCACAACGCCCGCCTGGCCTGCGCGCCCTCCGGCGCGGGCACGTCATAGAGCGTCGACAGCGCCTTCAGCACCAGCGACGACAGCCGCGTACCGTCGTCCAGGGCGTGCGGGTCGCCGGTCACGTCGGCGGCCACCGCCGCCAGCGGCCGTCCCGCGGCGGGCAGCGCGGCCAGCACGGCCAAGGCCCGCTCCATCAGGTCGCGGCCGGCGCGCGCGGCCGGCAGGGCGAGCAGCGCGGGCTCGGCCACGACCACGGGATGCGCCGCGAACCAGGCGGCCAGCGCCGTCCGCTCCCGTTCCCGCTCCTCGCGCCTGCGCCGGCGGTCGCCGAGCGGGCCGGCGATCTCCTCGGTGACGGCGCGCACGTCGAGCCCGCCGAGCGCGGCCGCCAGCCGGGACACCTCGATGGTGATCGAGGCGCCGGGGTAGCGGTCGAGGCCGAGCAGGTCGGCGACGGCGGCCTGCTGCCCGTCGGCCAGGCCCGTCACCCTGACCCGGCTGACAGGGCGGCCGGAGGAGAGCCGCTCGTGCAGGGCCAGCCACACCGGCCGCAGCTCGGGGGCGCGCAACCGGTCGGGGACGGTCATTCGGCCGGCACCGTACGGTAGCCGTTCCAGACGAACCTGGCCGTGGTCACCGCGTCGTCGCCGTCCCCTGTGATGAGCTGGTGGATCGCGATGCCGTCCAGCTCCCGGTATTCGCACCACTCGTGGTCGGACGTGAGCACCAGGTCCAGCCCCAGGTCGACCAGCAGGTCGAACACCTGCCCCCGGTTGGTCCTGTCGACCCCGACGAACACCTCGTCGAGCAGGATGAAGCGCGGGCACCCCGGATCGGTCTGGTAGTGCGCGGCCACGGCGGCGAACAACGGCAGGTGCAGCGCGATCGCCTTCTCCCCGCCGGACAGCGCCCCGTGCAGCTTCCTGGTGAGGTCCTGCCAGCCCTGACCGTCGCCCCGCTCCAGCCTGACCACGAACCGGTGCCAGGAGGTGTAGTCGAGCACCTTCATCAGCTGGTCCTCCCAGCTCGCCGACGAGTTGTCGGCCCGCGCCTCCTCCACGCGGTCCCTGAAGAAGACGTAGAGGGCCTCCTTGTCGGCCTCGCTCAGCCCGGCGGGGTCGCGCAGCAGCAGGTCGCGGGCGGCGCGGGTGCCGGCCGACTGGGCGGGATCGACCTGCCACACCAGCCGCACGGCCACCCGCGAGGCGGTGCGGACACGTTCGAGGCGCTGGTTCATGCCCTCGACCAGCGCGCTCGCCTGCCTGATGCGGTCGGCCAGGTGCCGGCGCGTGTCGCCGGCCAGCGTCCGGTCGAACAGGTCGCGCTCCGCCTCCGTGATGTCGGAGCGCCGCTCGTCGCGCTCCTTGCGCAGCGCCGCGCTGAGGGCCGCGGCCCCCGCCCGTACGCCGCTGACGGTGGCCGTCAGCACCTGCACGTCGTCGTCGGGCGCCAGCTCCAGGTCGGCCCGGTCGGCGAGGACCTCCCTGGCGTGGTGGAAGGCGTCCTGCAACCGCGCCTCGGCCTCCCTGACGTTCTTCAGCTCGTACGGCACGGAGGACAGCCGCTCGCCGACGGCCCTGGCCGCCTCCAGCACCGCCCTGACCCCGGCACCCGCGGCCGGCTCGACCGTCACCCGCGCGTCCGCCGGCAGGTGCCCGGCCGCCAGCCGCCGGAACCGTTCGGACACCTCGTCCCGCGTGCGCCCGGCCTCGGCGTGCCGTTCCTCCGCCGTGCCCAGCTCTCCCCTGAGCCGGCCGAGCCTGGCGTTGAGCTGGGCCAGGCTCTCGTTGACCGACTTGATGAGCCGGCGGCAGGCGTGGTAGGCGGTCTGGGTGTCCTGGAGTTGTCCGAGGACCCGGTGGTGCTCGGCGCCGACCGTGGACTCGACCGCGGCCAGCTTCTCCGCCAGCACGACGGCGGCGGCCGCGGCCTCCTCGGCGCGTTCGACGGCGGCCACGGCCAGCGCCTGGTATTCGCGGGCGGTCTCACGCGCGTGCCCGGCGCGTTCCCTGGCGGCGCGGGCGCCCGCGCGCCGGTCGTGCCAGACGGTGCCGGTCATCTCGGCGGTGCGCAGGGCGTCTTCCAGGTTGTCGAGCGCGGGCGGGCCCGTGGGCAGCGCGTGGCTCGCGGCCAGCTCGGTGAGCCGCCGCAGCGACCTGGCGACGTCCTGCTCGCGCTCGTGCAGGCGCTGCTCGCAGGCGTGGAGGCGGTCTTCGAGCAGCGCCACCCCTCGTACCGCGCCGTCGAGCTCCTGCACGGCCTCGGCGTACGGTGTCCTGTCGGGCCTGCGCCGCAGCTCGGCGGCGAGCGTGTCGCGGTCGCCCTCGACCACGGCGAGCAGGTGGTCGCACTCGGCGACGGTGCCCGCCAGCTCCCCGAGCCGGTCGTCGAGTTCGGCGATGCGGCGGCGCCGGGCGCGTTCGCGGGCGGTGGCGCCGATGTAGGAGGGTTCGGGCTTGACCCAGCGGCCCGCCGCGAGGCCGAGCCGCCAGGTGCCGTCGGCGCCGATGACGGCCGGATGGTCGACGCCGATCGCGCTGGGCGCGAACGCGATGCCGGACAACACCGTGTCGGCGGGCACCGGCGAGTCCGCCTCCGTGAACAGCACGTGGGCGAGGCTGTAGCCGGGCGCGGGCTTGGCCAGCGCGGCCACGGCGAAGGCGTCGTGCTCGCCCGCGTCGAACCCGCCGTCGGGCAGCAGCCACAGGTCCAGCAGCCCGGCCGCTTCGAGCGCGGCCTCCACGCCCGCCTGCGCGACCGGATCGAGGCCGGACCTGAACGCCACGGCCCGCCACAGCGGCGCGCCCGGACGGCCCTGCCGGCTCGTGGTGCGGGTGTGCGGGGCGGGCGGGTCCAGGACGGTCCGGTCGTTGAGGCGTTCGCGTTCCTTGGTGAGGTCGGCCCGTTCGGCGACCAGCCGGTCGCGCAGCCCCGTCAGGTGCTGTTCCCGGGCGGCGTAGCGAACGGCCGCGGCGGTGCGGGCGGCGCCGACCAGCTCGTCCGCCCGCTCGAACCGTTCGGCCAGGTCGGCCAGTTCGCCGGGGTCGAGCTGGAGCTGGGTGCAGCCGCCTGCCCACTCGGCCAGGGCCGTGGCGAGGTCGCGGGCCCGCTCGTCGCGCAGGCGTTCGGCCTGGTCGTGGGCGGCCCTGGCGGCGGCGAGGTCGTCCCTGGCGTCGTCGCGATCCTGCTCGGCGGTGGCGCGGCGGTCGACGGCCTCCTGGTGCCCGGCGATGCCCGCCCGGACCTCCCTGATCTGGGCGGCGCGGCTGGACACGGCGGCACGCAGGAGCTCCCGCGCCCTGCGTACGTCCTGCTCGCCGTCCGGCCCGCCCTCCGGACCGCCGGGTGCGGCGCCCACCTCGCCACCGGCGCCGTGGGCGACACTGTGGGCGGCGTCCTGCCCAGAGCCGTGGGTGGCGGCGCGTTCGCTCTCCTCGTGGACGCCGAGCAGGCCGGCGCGTTCCGCCGCCCTGCGGGCCTCGCCCCTGGCGCGGTCGGCCAGCGCGGCGGCCGTGCGGGCGCCGTCCTGGGCCCGGGCGGCCAGCTCCTCCTTGGCTGCGGCGGCGTGGGCCGCCGTCCCCGCCTGGTCGCGCAGCCGGGCCGCCGTCTCGTGCGCGGACTGCGCCTCCGTACGCAGCCGGTGCAGCCCGCCGCCGGCCTGGTACGCCTCGCTCTCCTTGAGACCCTCGATCTGCGCGGCCAGCGCCAGTTCCTGCGCCTCCTCCTCGGCCAGCCGCACGGTGGCGGCCTCCAGCTCGCCCTCGGCCTCCGTGAGCGCCTCCCGCTTGTTCCGCACCTCGGCGGCCAGCGAGTCCAGCGTGTAGCCGGCGGACGTGACGGCCGCGGCGGCGGCCCGCAGGACGCGCTGGGCGTACCCGCGTTGACGGGCGGCCAGCCGGTCGGCCTCCTCCACGTCGCGGTCGAGCAGCCGCAGCTCCTCGCGCTGCCGGTCGAGCCGCTCGAATCCCTCCGCGATCTCGTGGATCTCGCCCTCGCCGAGCGGCGGCAGCGCGCTGGACAGCAGCTCCGACAGCAGCCCGGGATCGAGGCGTTCGGACAGCTTGGGGGTGCGCAGCTGGCGCAGCGCGGTGAGCAGCGAGTCGTAGCGCTGCTCGTTGAGCCCCCGGTAGAGGGTCTGGCGCACGACCCTGCGGTAGGCGTCGGCGGACTCGTGCACCGTGCCCGAGGTGCCGAGCTCGTCGGCGAGCTGGGCCTTGGTCAGCGGCTGGCCGCTTTCGCCGCTGAGCCGGATGCCGTCGGGGGTGTCGACACGGGCCTCGGTCGTGAAGTAGGCGGCGGTGACGTTCTTGGTGTGGACGGTGGCCTGGAGCCGGGCGCCGCAGGTGAACCAGCGGCCGCCGGGGTGCCGGAACTCGATCCACACGTAGCCGACCCGGGTGGCGCCGGCGGCGCCGTCGCCCATGAGGTTCCAGTGCATGGTGCGTTCGGTGCCACCGAACGTCGACAGCCTGCTCGGCTTGAGGCTGGCGTCGAGCAGGTACGGCAGCAGCAGCTCCAGCACCTTGGACTTGCCGCTGCCGTTGGGCCCGCGCAGCAGCAGCCGGCCCCGGTGGAACTCGAACACCTCGTCGTAGTAGCGCCACACGTTGAGGATGCCCGCGCGTACGGGTACCCAGCGGTCCTCCACGACCTGCGCGGCGCGCGCGGGTGTGAGCTCGGTGACTGTCATGCATCCTCCTGGACGGCCGTGCCGCGGTCGACCCGGTAGCGGGCCGCGGCGGGCAGGGCGGCGACCCGGTCACCCGTGCGGCGGGCCAGCCCGAACATCGTGAGCACCTCCAGCGCGTCGGCGGCCAGCCGCGCCCCGCCGCCGTCGGACTGGTACGCCTTCGCCCACTGCGGGAACCGGCGCAGCAGCCCGTTCGCCTCGGCGTCGAGCCGCCGGGCGGTGACGGGACCGGCGGAGACGAGCAGGTCGAGCAGCAGCAGGGCGGCCACCTTGGCGTGGCTGCCGTCGTCGGGGAACCTCGTGTCGGTGGCGGTGCCGTCGGGGTCGACGAGCAGGAACCCCTCGGCCCGCTCCTCCAGCACGAAGCCGGCCTCCTCGGCGGCGCGGCGCAGGATCTGGCGGCCGGTGAGCGAGGCGGCGTAGTCGGACTCGGCGCCGGTCAGGTCGGCGCGGTAGACGACGGGCTCGTCGAGCAGCCGCCGGATGAGCGAGTGGCGGGCCCACAGGTTGCGCTGGGTCTCGGTGGGCTCGTCGCCGCCGTAGCGGCTTTCGGTGGTGAGGGCCGCGGTGAGCTCGGCGAGCGTGCCGGGGTCCGGCTCCTCGGCGGCGCGGGCGGCGATCCGGGACGGCGGCACGGGCGCGGCCAGCAGCCTGATCACGCGGGTGGTGTCGACCCGGTAGAGCACTTTGGCGTCTTCGTCGTCCAGGTAGGAGTCGGTCGTGCCGTCCATGACGGTGATGGCGCCGTGGTGTTCGAGCAGTTTGAGCGCGTCGACGAGGGCGGCCCGTTCGCCGGCCTTGACCGGGTCGAACGCGGGCACGTCGGCCTCGACGGCGGCCGCCTGCACGACCCGCTGGGCGAGCATGCCGATCGTGGTGACAGGCGAGGTGAGCAGCTCGGCCGCGCAGAGGCAGAACAGGGTGTAGCGGCGGCGGTCGAAAGGCGCTCTGGTGGCGCGGCGCCGGCGGGCGGGCCTGGTGGCGCTCGGCTCGGTCCTCACCTTGACCAGCCGGGCGTAGCCCTGGCGCGGCTCCACGACCAGCCGCCAGCCGCAGAAGTAGTCGAACCACTGGATGAGCGGCTGCCGGCGTTTCCTGATCAGGTCGAAGGCGGCGGGGTCGGTCTGCAGGGACACGAGCGGCCGCCCGAGCAGGGTCCTGATCGCCCGGGCGATCTCCTCCTTCTCGGCCCTGACGAGCTGGTTGGCGAGGCTGCTCATGCGCCCGCCGCCCGGGATCCCGCCGCGGGCACGCCGGCGTGGGAGTCGCCGAGCGCGCGCACGTCGATGAGGTAGTCGGGGCCGCGGAACCACCCCTCGGACGTGCACAGCACCGCCACGGCGCCGTCGCCGGGCGCCCTGAGCACGATCTCGACGCGCCCGTCGGAGGTGACGGCCCGCCGCGCGCCGGTCGTGTCGGGGCGTTCGGCGAGGGCCCTGCCGAGCAGGTCGAGCAGCCGCCCGAACGCCTCGTGGTCGAGCTCCTCCAGCTGCGAGAGCCGTACGGTCCCTGTGGTGGCGAGCGCGGCCCAGGCGGCCTCCAACTCGGCGCGTTCCTTCTCGGCCCGCGCTCGGCGCCCGGCCCGCAGCTCGGCCACGTCGCGGACCTTGCCCGTGCGCCCCATCCGCTCGGTGCGGCCGCGCGAGCGCAGCAGCGCCGACACCTCCACGGGCTGGGCCTCCGACCAGGGGACCCCGGAGGGGATCAGCTCGGCGTCGGGGTGCCCGAGGTGCGCGTGGCGGGCGGAGCCGAGCCCGAACGCCGCGTCCCACAGCCGGTGCGCGTCGTCCTCGGCGGGCGCGGTGGCGAACCAGCGGGCCAGCGTACGGAAGTCGGCGGCGGCGCTGGAGGATCGGCGGCGGGAGTCGGTGATCCGGTCGAGCACCTGCAGCAGCGCCACGATCGCCCGCCTGGCCACGTCGTGCAGTTGCCGCACGCGCGGCACGACGGGTTCGCCGGTGTTGTCACCGGTCCTGGCACCGAAGCCGTCGTGCTGGGCGAACCACGACCGCAACCCCTCCCACTTGGCCGCCCGCGCCGCCAGCCACGGGGTGGCGTGGTCGGTGCCGGGCGTCCTCGGCAGGTCGGCGCCGTCGAGCGCCCGCGCGTGCAGCACGCTGACGCCGTGCGTCTCGACCCCTTCCAGGGCGGCGGCGATGGTGTCGCCGCGCTGCTCCAGGTTGGTCACGAACTCCTGAAGGTAGGCCACCGTGGCCGACTTGACCTCGTGGAACGTGGCGAGGTCGGCGCCTTCGAGGCGCAGCAGCCGCTGCAACTCGCCGTTGAACCGCTTGGTGTTGTTGCGCAGGCCGTCGAGGTGGCCCTCCAGCTCCTGCAGGCAGGTGAAGACCCGCCGGTTGCGCCCGGGATCGGGGTCGCGCAGCAGCGTCTCCAGCTCCCCCAGCCGGTCGGCGACGGCGTCGAGCACCGCGGTCTGCAAGGCGCCCGCCGAGGCCAGCATCGCCATCGCGTGCTGCACCCCGGCGAACGCCGCCTCGCCCCGCCTGGTGAGCGAGTACTGCAGGTTCTTGCGTTCGTACTCCTCGGCGGTGGCGAAGGTGCCGGCGTGGTTGAAGATCACGTCGAGCAGCCCCCAGCCGGCCAGCTGCTTGAGCGTGCCGGACAGGTCGTGGTCGGCGACCGGGGCGTACCATCCGACCGCCCGCAGCCGCTCGCGGACCTCCTCCGACGTCAGCGCCGTCTCCAGCCGCTCGTTGGCCTCGCCGAAGGCGTAGAGCACGGCGGCGTGGAGGTCGGCCCGCTCGGTGGTGGTGAACCGGAACATCTCCGGCGGCACCCGTGGCAACTCCGCCATCGCCCCGCTCCCCTCGCCGCACGGACTCGCGCCGACAGCAACGGTAGCGGCAGGGCCCGGCGGTCCGGCGGCTGTTTGCCCGCACATCACACGGGTACGGCGGGAGCATTGATCAGGGGGTTGCGATGGCGGAGTTCGAGGCGACGCGCGGCATGCCGGCCGACAGCATGATCGTGTACGGCGTCGCGTCCGACGTGGAGATCATGGACAGGTGGCTGCCGCAGGGCCTGACGGTGACCGGCAGCGGCCCCGGCACCGTGGAGGCGGGCGGCGACCTGGTCCCCGGCACGGGCACGCACGAGGGCTTGTTCCGCGCCTCCGACGAGCAGCTGCGGGTGGAGTGGGGCGGGCGCGACCATCCCGGATACGCCGGCTGGCTGCAGGTGTCCGACTCGGCGAGCGGCACGAGCGAGGTGACCGTGCACATCTCGCTGCTCGACGAGCCCGATTCGGGGGCCCACGCCGACGAGGTGCGCGAGCTGCTCGACCGGTCGCTCGGACAGCTGGCCGACGAGGTGCGCAGGCGCGTCGACGCCGCCGACTGAGGCGCTCGCTGAGGCGCTGACGACGTCGGCTGCGCGCGCGTCCGGCGCTGACGGCTCCGGGTGGGCGCGCGTCCGCGGCTGACGGCTGCGTCCCACCCATCGGTGTGGGAGTGGTGAGGTTCGGGTCAACCCTGGTCGTGCCTGCGCGCCTGCGTCGGCACGACGGGAGAGATTGGGCGGACGTAACCGGAATTTCCGCCCGAGGAGCCCATGGAGCTGCTGCTGATCCTGCACGCGGTGGCGGCGGTCTGCGCTCCCTGGCTGGCCGCCCGCATGGGGCGCGGCTCCCTCGTCGTGCTGGCCGTGCCGCCGGCCGCCGCCTTCGCCTACACGCTGTGGGTGGCGATGCGGGGGCTGCCCGTGGCCGGGACCACCGCGTGGGCGCCGGTGATGCAGATGGAGCTGGCCTTCCGCGCCGACCAACTGTCCGTGGTGATGATGGCGCTGGTGTCGGGCGCCGGCGTGCTGGTGCTGGTCTACAGCGCCGCGTACCTGCCGGCGGACGACGACGGGCTCGGCCGCTACGGCGGCGTCATGGTGGCCTTCGCCGGGTCGATGCTGGGACTGGTGACGGCCGACAACCTGCTCCTGCTGTACGTGTTCTGGGAGCTCACCACCGTCTTCTCCTACCTGCTGATCGCGTACCACCCGGAGAGCCGGGTGAACAGGCAGGCGGCGATGAAGGCGCTGATGGTCACCACGTTCGGCGGGTTGTGCATGCTGGCCGGGTTCGTGCTGGCCGCACAGGCTGCCGGCACGTACCGGGTGTCGGCCATCGTCGCCGATCCCCCGGCGGCCGCGCCGGTCGCGCTGGTGCTGGTGCTGGCGGGCGCGCTGGCCAAGTCGGCGATCTTCCCGTTCAGCACGTGGCTGCCCGCCGCGATGGCCGCGCCCACGCCCGTGTCGGCGTACCTGCACGCGGCGGCCATGGTGAAGGCGGGCGTGTACCTGGTGGCCAGGCTCGGGCCGGCGTTCGGCGACGTCACGCTGTGGCGGGCGGTGGCCGTGCCGCTCGGGCTGGTCACGATGGTGCTCGGCGGCTGGCGGGCGCTGCGCGAGACGGATCTGAAGCGGCTGCTGGCCTACGGCACGGTCAGCCAGCTCGGCTTCCTCGTGGCGCTGTTCGGCGCGGGCACGCGGGGGACGGCGCTGGCCGGGGCCGCCATGCTGGTGGCGCACGCGCTGTTCAAGGCGTCCCTGTTCCTCGTGGTGGGCATCGTCGACCACGCGGCGGGCAGCCGCGAGACGGGCGAGCTCAGCGGGGTGGGCCGGGCGATGCCGTGGGTGTGCGGGGCGGCGTCGCTCGCGGCGGCGTCGATGGCGGGCCTGCCGCCGCTCGTGGGGTTCGCCGCCAAGGAGGCGGCGCTGGAGTCGCTGCTCGACGCGCCGTTCGCGCTGGCGGGCGTGGTGGCCGGGTCGGCCTTGACGGCGGCGTACGCCCTGCGCTTCCTGTGGGGGGCGTTCGCCGCCAAGCCGGGGGTGGCGGCGCGGCCGGTGGGCCGCGTGCCCGCGGCCATGTTCGTGCCCGCCGCCCTGCTGTCGGTGCTGGGCCTGGTGCTGGCGCCGGCGGCCTCGTCGTACGCGGAGGCGATGTCGCCGTACACGGAGGCCTTCCGCGACCCCGGCCACGAGACCCATCTCGTGGTGTGGAGCGGGTTCGGCCCGCCGCTGCTGATGTCGGTGGTGGCGCTGGCGGCCGGCGTGCTGTTGTTCGCGGCCAGGGAGCCGGTGGCCAGGGCGGGGGCGATGCTGCCGGTGCTGGACTCCAGCCAGGTCTTCTGGATCATCGTACGCCGCCTCGACCGCTTCGCCGTCCAGCTGACCGGGCTCGTCCAGCGCGGCTCGGTGCCCGACTACCTGATGCTCACCATGCTGGCCACGGTCGGCGTCGGCGTGTTCGCGGTCGCCTACGGGGGCGGGCCGCGTCTGGACGTGCCGGTCGTCGCCTGGCAGCGGCCGGGGCAGCCCGTCATCGCCGTGCTGGTGCTGGCGGCGGCCGTGCTGGCGCTGCTCGTCCGCGCCTCCGTCCATCTCGCCGTCGTCGTGGGCCTGCTCGGGTACGGGACCGCGCTGCTGTTCCTCGCGCACGGCTCGCCCGACCTGGCGCTCACCCAGTTCCTGGCCGAGACGCTGCTGCTGGTCGTCTTCGCCCTGGTGCTGCGGCGGCTGCCGATCGACTCGGGCAGGGGACGGCTGCCGTTCCCGGTCAGGCTCGGGCTGGGGCTGGCCGTGGGCGCGGTGGTCACGGGCGCGGGCATGCTGGCGTCGAGCGCCCGCGACGTCGTGCCGGTCGGGGCGCTCATGGCGACGGCGGCCCCGGAGGCGGGCGCGCGCAACATCGTCACCGCGCTGATCGTGGACATCCGCGCCTGGGACACGCTGGGTGAGAGCACGGTGCTCGTGGTGCTCACCCTGGGTGTGACGAGCCTCGTGTTCCTGCGGCGCAGGTCGTACCGGATCGAGCCGGCCGAGGCGGAGCACCCGACGGCGGACGCGCACTGGCTGGCCTCCACGCTTCCGCGCGGGCCGCGGGCGCTGGCGTTCGACGTGGTGGCCAGGCTGACGTTCCACACGGTGCTGCTGCTCTCGGTGTTCCTGCTGTTGGTGGGGCACAGCGGGGTCGGCGGCGGGTTCGCCGGCGGCATCGTGGCCGGGCTGGCGATCACCGTGCGCTACCTGGCCGGCGGGCGGAACGAGCTGGCCGTGGCGGTGCCGGTGCACGCGGGCGTCCTGATGGGCGTCGGGCTGACGTTGTCGGCGGGCACCGCGGTGATCGGGCTGCTGTTCGGCTCGGCGGCGCTGGACATGCTGGCCACGGACGTGAGCGTGCCGCTCGTCGGGCACGTGCACCTGTCCACCGGGCTGCTGTTCGACCTCGGCGTGTACATCTCGGTGATCGGCATGGTGCAGGACGTGCTGCGCGGCCTGGGCGCGGAGCTGGACCGGCAGATCGACGCCGAGGAGGGCGGGTGACGGTCTCCCTGGTGCCGTTCCTGGCCTGCTTCGTGCTCATCACGACGGGCGCGACGCTGCTGCTCGAAAGGAGCCTGGTACGCGCGCTCGCCGGCGTCATCGTCCTCAGCAACGGCGTGAACCTGCTGATCGTCACGGCGGGGAGCGGCGCCGGCGGCCCGCCCATCCTGGGGGTCACGCCGCCCGGTCGGATGGCCGATCCGCTGCCGCAGGCGATGGTGCTCACCGCCATCGTGATCACCATGGGCGCGACGGCGTTCCTGCTGGCCATGGTGCACAGGACGTGGCAGCTGACCGGCAGCGACGAGGTGCAGGACGACACCGAGGACCGGCGTGTGCGGCTGCTGTCGCGGCGTGGCGAGCTGGGCGACGCGGTGCGCCGCAGGGTGGACGACTACCGCCGGCTGCTCGTCCGGCAGCGGGCCGAGCTGGCGAACCTGCAGGCCGAGCAGGCCGAGCGGGAGCGGCTGCAGGAGGCCGACCTGGAGCAGCGCCTGGCCCGGGTGTACGAGGAGCTCGAGGAGTGGATGCGCCAGGGGCGTGAGCAGGGGTTGTCGGAGGAGGAACTGCACCGGCGCTTCGAGGACGTCGGGCAGCGGGAGGAGGCGCGGGCGGGCGACAACCTCGAGCGCATCGAGGAGCTGCGCAAGGAGCACGCCCGCCGGCGGGCGACGCAGGAGGCCGAGGAGAAGGAGCTGCGCAAGAGGCTGCGGGCGCGGCAGCGGGAGGCGCGCAGGCAGCTGCGGGCGGCCATCAGGGAGGAACGCGAGCGCCAGGCGCTCGCGCAGGACCCCGATCTGGAGGGCGACGACTGATGCGCCGCGTGATGGGCCGCCTGGTGGGGCGCCTGACGGTCCGCCGTTCTGGCGCGGGAGGGGGATGAGCGTGGAGCCGTCCCTTCCCGTGGAGAGCCTCGTCTGCCTGCCGGTGCTGCTGCCGCTGCTGGCCGCCGGCGTGAAGCTGGCCATCGGGGGGCGGCTGCGGCGGCTGCAGTCGCTCATCAGCCTCGTCACCCTCGGCGTGTCCCTCGCCGTGTCCGTGGTGCTGCTGGTGGCGGCCGAGTCGCGCGGCCCGCTGGTCACCGACATCGGCGGTTGGCCGTCGCCGATCGGCATCTCCCTGGTCGCAGACCGCCTGTCGACGCTGGTGCTGGTGGTGTCGTCGGCGGTGACGTTCTGCGTCATGGTGTACTCGGTCGCCAACGCCTACGACGAGCAGGAACACGACGCTCCCATGGCGATCTTCCACCCGGCCTTCCTGGTGATGGTCGCCGGCGTGGCGGACGCGTTCCTGTCCGGCGACCTGTTCAACATGTTCGTGGCGTTCGAGCTGCTGCTGAGCGGTTCGTACGTGCTGCTCACCTTCGGCGGCACCGACGCGAGGATCCGGGCCGGCGCGACGTACACGCTGATGGCCCTGGCCTCGTCGATGTTGTTCCTGGTGGCGCTGGCCATCACCTACGGCGCCACGGGCACGCTGGCGCTCGCGCAGCTGGCCGAGCGCTTTCCCGGCCTGCCGGAGCAGGTCAAGCTGCTGGTGGAGCTGACGCTGCTGCTGGCGTTCGCGATCAAGGCGGCGATCTTCCCCATGTCGGCCTGGCTGCCCGACTCCTACCCGACCGCGCCGGCCCCCGCCACGGCCGTGTTCGCCGGGCTGCTCACCAAGGTCGGCGTCTACTCGATCATCAGGCTGGAGGCTCTGCTGTTCCCCGGCGGGCCGGTGTCGACGCTGCTGATGTGGCTGGCGCTGGCCACCATGCTGGTGGGCGTGCTGGGCGCGGTGGCGCAGACCGACCTCAAGCGCATGCTCTCGTTCACGCTGGTCAGCCACATCGGCTACATGGTGTTCGGGGTGGGGTTGTCCACGCGGGCCGGGATGGCGGGCGCGATCTTCTACGTGGTGCACCACATCACCGTGCAGACGAGCCTGTTCCTGGTGGCGGGGATGGTCGAGCGGCGCACCGGAACGACGTCGGTGACCGGGCTCGGCGGTCTGATGAAGGCCACGCCGGTGATCGCGGTGCTGTTCTTCGTGCCCGCCATGAACCTGTCGGGCATCCCGCCCATGTCGGGGTTCCTCGGCAAGCTGCTGCTCGTGCAGGCCGGGCTGGCGGCGGGCGGCTGGCTGCCGGTCACGCTGGTGGCCGCGGGCCTGGTCACGAGCCTGCTCACGCTGTACGCCATCGCCAAGGTCTGGAACAGGGCGTTCTGGAGCGGCGTGCGCGCCGAACGGGTGGGCACGGTCGTGGAGAGCGAGGAGGACACCGGCGAGGACCCGACGGTGACCACGACGTCGCTGCCGGCGGCGCTGGCCGTGTCGGTGACGGCGCTGGTGGTGCTCGGGCTGTCGTTCACGGTGCTGGCCGGGCCGCTGTCGGCGCTGGCCGCGCGGGCGGCGGACGAGCTGATGGCGCGCGAGCCGTACATCACGGCGGTCCTGGGGAGGCAACGGTGAACCTCGACGTGCTGGCGCCGCGGCTGTTCGGCAGGCGGGTGCCGCTGCCGCTGGTCGCCTGGCTGGCGCTGGTGTGGACGGCGTTGTGGGGCGAGCTCAGCGCGGGCAACGTGATCGGCGGGCTGGCCGCCGCAACCGTGGTGACCTGGCTGCTGCCGCTGCCCGCCGTGGACCCCGGCATCAGGGTCAACCCGGCCGGCCTGGTGCGGTTCCTGCTCTGGTTCGCCAAGGAGACGGTGGTCTCGACCGCGCGAGTGGTCTACTGGGTCGTCCGCCCGGACCGGCCGCCGACGCAGGTCGTACGCGTGCGGCTGCGCACGTCGTCGGAGTCCATGATCGTCCTCACCATGGTGGCCATCATGTCCGTGCCCGGCAGCCTGGTGGCGGAGCTCTACCCCGACGAGCGCGAGCTGGCGGTGCACGTGCTGGGGCTGCCCGGCGAGGTCACCGAGGCCGTGCGGGCCAACGTCACGGCGCTGGAGCGGCGCATCGTGGAGGCCTTCGGCACCCGGGCCGACAGGGAGGAACTGCGATGACGACGGTGTATCTGGTGGTGATCGGGCTGCTCGGCTGCGGGGCCGCGGCCACGCTCTACCGGCTGGGGCGCGGGCCGTCCATGCTGGACCGGGCGGTGGCGCTCGACGTGCTGACGGCCATGGCGATGTGCGGCGTGGGGGCGTTCGCGGTGGTCACGGACGACTACTCCGACCTGCCGATCCTGCTGGTGCTGTCGCTGCTGGGGTTCGTCGGCTCGGTGTCGCTGGCCCGGTTCTTCTCGGGAATCTCGCGATGAGCCCGCTCGACGTGGCCTCGGCGGCCTGCCTGCTGCTGGGGTCCGTGCTGGCGCTGGCGGCCGGCATCGGCCTCGTACGGTTCCGCACGACCCTGGACCGCATGCATGCCGGCACGAAACCGCAGGTGCTGGGCGTGTTGCTGGTGTTGTTCGCCATGTGGCTGCACCGGCCCACGTGGGCGATCGCGGGCACGCTGCTGCTGGCCGGGATCTCCCAGGTGATCACCGTGTCGGTCGCGGCCTACATGGTGGCCAGGGCCTCCTACGCCCGCGGGTCGTCGGCGCCGCCCGACGACGGCTCGGGCATGCCGTCCGGCGACTGATCCGCCCGGGTCAGCGCCGGCTGGCCGAACCAGGTCCACAACGCCAGCAGGGCGAGCACTCCCGCGGTGACCCCCGCCAGCGCGGCGTCGAACAGGTGGTCGATCACGAACATGGTGGCCGTGGTCATCGACACTGCCAGGGCCAGCGCGCCGGCCAGGCCGTAACGGTTCGAGCGGCGTACGAGTGTCTCCTTGCGCCCCTGCCGGAACAGCACGCGGTGCTGCGCGGTCGGCGCGATGTACCAGATGGACGCGAGTGCGGCGCTGACCAGCGCCGCGTAGTAGAGCCACTGGTCGATCGCGTCGATCCGGGTGAACCCCGGCGAGAACGGCACCGTCAGCAGGAAGGCGAACAACACCTGGACGCCGGTGACCGCCACGCGGGCTCCCTGCAGCAGTTCGACGAAGTTCCGGTCCGCCCGCTCCCCGTGCGATTCGTTCTTCACCGCACCCTCCCGCCCGTGACCGCCTTTCTCCTTCCTCGGGCGCGGCGCCTAAAACCTAGACAAAATGCTGCCCGGGGTGATGGGCAGCTCACGCACGCGATGGCCGGTCGCGTGGTGAACGGCGTTGCCGATGGCCGCGGCCGTGCCGACGATGCCGATCTCGCCGATGCCCTTGCTGCCCATCGGGTTGAGCTCGCCGTCCTGCTCGTCCAGCCAGACCGCCTCGACGTGCGGCACGTCGGCGCAGGCGGGCACGTGATACTGCGCCAGGTCCCTGCGCAGGAACCCGCCGAACTCCTCGTCGGTGAGCGTCTCCTCCATCAGCGCCATCCCCAGGCCCATCGTCATCCCGCCGATGAACTGCGACCTGGCCAGCTTGCCGTCCACGATGCGGCCGGCGGCGAAGACCCCGAGCAGGCGCGGCACTCGGATCTCGCCGGTCACCGAGCTGACCCGTACCTCGGCGAACTGCGCCCCGAAGGCGTGCCTGGCCAGCTTGGCGTCGCCCTTGACCTCGTCGGTGGTGTCGGCGCGGCCCTCCTTGCCGTCCTCCTTGAGCTCCTCGCAGGCGCGTACGACGGCCGATCCCCACGAGGAGGTGCCCATCGAACCGCCCGCGACCGGCGCGTCCGGCAGGTCGCTGTCGCCGAGCTCCAGGTGCACCCGGCCGGGCGCGACGCCGAGCGTCTCCGCGGCGATCCTGGTGAGCGCGGTACGCGCGCCCGTGCCGATGTCGGCGGCGGCCACCTGGACGACGTAGTCGTCGTCGCGCACGAACGCGAAGGCCGTGGCCGGGCGGCGCCTGGCCGGGTAGGTGGAGGCCGCCACGCCGGTGCCGACCAGCCACTCCCCCTCGCGCCTGACGCCGGGCTCCGGGTCGCGGTCCCGCCAGCCGAACCGGCGGGCGCCCTCGCGCAGGCACAGGACGAGGTTGCGGGAGCTGAACGGCAGCCCGCTCTCCGGCTCGGCGTCGGCGTCGTTGACGACGCGCAGCTCGACGGGGTCCATGCCGAGGGCGCAGGCCAGCTCGTCCATGGCGGACTCCAGCGCGTACATGCCGGGGCACTCCCCCGGCGCGCGCATCCACGACGGGGTGGCCACGTCCAGCCGGACCAGCCGGTGCGCGGTGCGCAGCGCGGGCGTGGCGTACATGACCCGGGCCGGGGTCGCGGTCTGCTCGGCGAACTCCACCAGCGTCGAGGTCTGCTCGTACGCCAGGTGCTCGACCGCCGTGAGCCGGCCGCCGGCGTCGGCGCCGAGCCGCAGCCGCTGGATCGTCGGCGTGCGGTAGCCGGTGACGTCGAACATCTGATGCCGGGTCAGCGCGATCTTGACCGGGCGGCCCGCGGCCCTGGCCGCCAGGGCGGCGAGCACGGCGTGCGGCCTGGTGGAGCCCTTCGACCCGAAGCCGCCGCCGACGTGCCTGGACACCACGCGCACGTCCTCCCGGGGCAGTCCGAGCGTCTGCGCGATGGTGTCGCGGTCGGGGGACGCGCCCTGCGTGCTGTCGTAGACCAGCAGCCTGCCCTCGGGGTCCCACACGGCCATGGCGGCGTGCGGCTCCATCGGGTTGTTGTGCAGGACGGGCGTCGAATACGTCACGTCGACGCTCGCCGCGGCTCCGGCCAGGCCCGCCTCGACGTCGCCCTTGACGGTGTCGGCCGGGTAGTTGGGATTGACGACGTCCGGCCGGTAGAAGCCGGGATGGCCGGTGCGCAGGGTCACGTCGTGGTCGTCCGGGTCGTACTCGACGCGCACCGCCGCGGCGGCGGCGCGGGCGTTCTCGTAGGTGTCGGCGACGACGGCGGCGACGATCTGGCCGCGGTAGGCGACGTCGCCGCTCTGGAAGAGCGCAAGCTCGGGGTCGGCGTCCTCGGCCAGCCGGGGCGGGTCCGCGCAGGACAACACGGCCAGCACGCCGGGCATCTCGCGCGCCTCGGCGTCGTGGACGCGCACGACGCGGCCCTTGGCGACCAGCGACTGCACGGGGTAGGCGTAGGCGACGGACTCGATCGGGTATTCGGCCGCGTACGTGGCCAGCCCGGTGACCTTGACGCGGCCCTCGACACGGTTCACGGTGCCAGCTCCTCAAGGGTGGCGACGATCAGGTTCCTGGCCAGCGGCAGCTTGTAGGCGTTGCGCGGCAGCGGGCGGGCCTGCTCCAGCTCGGCCTCCGCGGCCCGCAGGAACGCCGCGCCGGTGGCGGGCCCCCCGATCAGCAGCCGCTCGGCGCGCTCGGCCCGCCACGGTACGTGCGCCACGCTGCCGAGCGCGATGCGGCAGTCGTTCACGACACCGTCGGAGCCGACGTCGAGCGTCGCCGCGATGGACACGAGCGCGAACGCGAACGACGCCCGCTCGCGTACCTTCCGGTACGTGGACGCCCCCGGAGGGGGCGCGGGCAGCTCCACGGCGGTGATCAGGTCGCCGGGCTCCAGCACCGTGTCCCGTTCCGGCTCGTCGCCCGGCAGGCGGTGCAGCCCCGGCATCGGGATGATCCGGTCGCCTTCCGGGCCGGTGACGTGCACCTCGGTGTCCAGCGCGGCCAGCGCGACCGCCATGTCCGACGGGTGGGTGGCCACGCACGAGTCCGAGGTGCCGAGCACCGCCAGGTTGGTGTGGTCGCCCTCGATCGCCGGGCAGCCGGACCCCGGGCGGCGCTTGTTGCACGGCCTGCCGACGTCCTGGAAGTAGGCGCAGCGGGTGCGTTGCAGCAGGTTGCCCGCAACGGTCGCCATGTTGCGCACCTGCCCCGACGCCCCGGCCAGCACGGCGCGCGCGAGCATCGGGTAGCGGGCGCGTATCAGCGGGTCGGCGGCGAGGTCCGTGTTGCGTACGGCCGCGCCGACGCGCAGCCTGTCGCCGGCCTGCTCGATCGCGTCCAGCGGCAGCCGGCTGACGTCCACCAGCCGGTCGGGCTCGGCCACGCCCAGCCGCATGAGGTCGACCAGGTTGGTGCCGCCGCCCAGGTACATGGTGCCCGGCCGGTACCGGCGCACGGCGTCGGACGGGCTGCCGGCGCGGGCGTACTCGAAAGGTTTCACGGTGCCGCCTCGCCGATCGCGCTGACGATGTTGACGTAGGCGCCGCATCTGCACAGGTTGCCGCTCATGCGTTCCCTGATCTCCTCGGGCGTCAGGTCGGGGTCGACCACGAGATCGCCGGTGACCGCGCTCGGACCCGGCTCCCCCAGCATGCCCACGGCGGAGCAGAGCTGCCCCGGCGTGCAGTAGCCGCACTGGAACGCGTCGTGCTCGATGAAGGCCTCCTGCAGCGGATGCAGGTCGTCCCCCTCGGCCAGCCCCTCGACGGTGGTGACCTCGGAACCGTCCACGGCCACCGCCAGCGCCAGGCACGCGTTGGCCCGCCGCCCGTCGATGATGACGGTGCACGCGCCGCACTGGCCGTGGTCACAACCTTTCTTGGCCCCGATCAGCCCCAACCGCTCGCGCAGCAGGTCGAGCAGCGACATCCGCGGGTCGACGTCGACCGCGCGGGGTGTGCCGTTCACCTTCAAGGTGATGTCCATGGCGCACGACTACCCGACGCCCTGACCAAGCAATCCTGAAGACGCCAAATCCAGACGGAGCCTTGATTTGCCCAGTTTTGCGGGGACGCTACCGGGTAGCGCGCGGTCATGAGGCGGGCCATGGACGAACAGACGACGGACTCCGCGGCGATCCTGACCGTGAACGCCGGCTCGTCGAGCCTGCGCCTCGACCTCGTCCAGGGCGGCAGCGTGCTCGACAGCGCGCACGCCGAGCGCGCCGCCGACCCGGGCACCGCGCGGGAGGAGCTGTCGGCGTTCCTCGGCGGCCACTTCGACCGCGACGTACGGGCCGTGGCGCACCGGCTCGTGCACGGCGGCGACCTCGTACGCGCCCCGGCCGTCGCCGACGACGAGACGGTGTCGGCGTTGCACGGCCTCACGAGCCTCGCGCCGCTGCACCTGCCGCCCGCACTGGCCCTGCTCGACGCGGCCCGCGAGCAACTGCCCGCCGTGCCGCACGTGCTCTGCCCCGACACCGCCTTCCACTCCGGCCTGCCCGACGCGGCGGCCGTCTACCCGCTGCCGGCGGAATGGCGCAAGCGGCACGGCCTGCGCCGTTACGGCTTCCACGGGCTGTCGTACGCGTGGGCCGCCGACCGGGTGGCCGACCTGCTCGGCAGGCCTCTCGCCGAGCTGGACCTGGTGCTGGCGCACCTGGGCGGCGGCTGCTCGGTGTCCGCGGTGTCGGGCGGGCGCAGCCTCGACACCTCGATGGGGTTCACGCCGCTCGACGGACTGCCCATGAGCAAGCGGTCGGGCAGCGTGGACCCGGGCATGCTGGTGTGGCTGCTGTCGGAAGGCCACCTGTCCGTGGCGGAGCTCGGCGAGGGGCTGGAACGGCGGTCGGGGCTGCTCGGCCTGTCCGACGGGCTGTCCGGCGACACGCGGGACCTGGTCGCGGCCGAGCGCGAAGGCAACGACGCGGCGGCGCTGGCGCTGGACGTGTTCGCCCACCGGGTGAGCAGGGAGATCGCCGCCGCGGCCACCTCGCTCCGGCGGATCGACGCCCTCGTGTTCACCGGGGAGATCGGCTGGGACCAGCCGGAGGTGCGCGAGGCCGTCTGCGCGCGTCTCGGCCTGCTCGGCGTGCTGCCTCCCGTACGCGGCAACCGCCGTGACGACGGGCCGGTCAGCGCGCCCGGCGCCGCCGTACCGGTCCTGGTGGTCCAGGTACGTGAGGAGCTGCAGCTGGCCCGCGAGTGCCTGGCCGTCCTCGCGGACACCGGCTCATGACGCACCGGCCACCAGCGCGCGTCACGCGATCGCAGCCCACGTCCCGTCACCCCTGGCCGGAGCCGGGACGTCACCTCATCCCGGGACCGCGCCGCCTTGGACGTTGCCGGGCGGGCTGAGGGCGCCGGCGGTCCGGCAGCGCCGGGACGGGTCGTGGAACCGGTGCCCCGGACCGTGGTTTGGACGATTGTCGGTGACGGGTGGTTGGATCGCTGCTGTGGAGGCGTCGGTCGAGCAGCTTGTCTACGTCCGCGAGGACGCATACACCGTGGCGCGGATGAGCGCCGACGGCGTGCCCGACTTCGTGGCCACCGGGCGGGCGCTGGGCGGGGTGCAGCCGGGCGAGACGCTGCGGCTGTTCGGGGAGTGGAGCAGGCACCCGCGCCACGGCAGGCGGTTCGCCGTGAGCGCGTGCGAGCGGGTGACGCCCTCGTCGGTCCGCGCCATCCGCATCTACCTCGGGTCCGGCCTGATCAGAGGCATCGGGCCGCGACTGGCGTACGCGATCGTCGACCACTTCGGCGAGGCCACGCTCAAGGTGATCGACGCCGAGCCGGAGCGGCTCACCGAGGTGGTCAACATCGGGCCGCAGCGGCAGAGCCAGATCGTGCAGGCGTGGCAGGAGCAGAAGGCGATCGCCGCGCTCATGGTGACGTTGCAGGGGCTCGGTGTCAGCCCGCTGCTGGCGGCGAAGATCTACCAGGTGTTCGGGCCGGATGCCGACGAGGTCCTGGCCGCCGACCCCTACCAGCTCATCGGGCGGGTCAGGGGCATCGCCTTCCGCGTCGCCGACAAGATCGCGCTGCAGTCGGGGGTGCCCGAGCGCAGCCCGCAGCGGGTCAAGGCGGCCCTGCTCGACCGGCTGGAGGCGGCGGGAAGCCGCGACGGCCACTGTTTCGTGCCCGTCGCCGCCCTGGTCAGGGAGACGGCGGAGCTGATCGAGCAGGATCAGGAGCTGGTGCTGCCGATGGTCGACGCGCTCGTGGGCGAGCGCCGGCTGGTCGTGGAGGCCGCTCCTGACCGGCCGGGGCAGGCGGTCGCCTACGCCAAGCACGTCCACGCCCGCGAGGTGGCGCTGACCGAGCAGCTCACCCGGCTGGCGCGGGCCCGCTCCACGCTGCCGCTGCGCGCCTTCCGCGAGGACCCTGAGCTCCACGACGACCAGCGCGCCGCCGTCAACATGGCGCTGACCAGTACGCTCTCCCTCCTCACCGGCGGCCCGGGGTGCGGCAAGAGCCACACGGTCAAGGCCATCGCGACCACCGTCAGGGCGGCGGGCGGCACGGTGACGCTCACCGCGCCCACGGGCAAGGCGGCCAAGCGGCTGTCCGAGCTCACCGGGCTGCCGGCCATGACCGTGCACCGGATGCTCGCCCAGCAGCCCGACCCCGACCCCGAGACGCTGTTCGACGAGCGGCCGGCCCAGGCCGACCTCATCGTGGTCGACGAGGCATCCATGCTCGACCTGCACCTGGCGACCCGGCTGACCGCCGCCGTGCCGTCCGGCAGCCATCTGCTGCTGATCGGTGACAGCGACCAGCTTCCGAGCATCGGGCCCGGCAACGTGCTGGCCGACCTGCTGCGCGTCACGGAGATCCCCCGGGTCCAGCTCGCCCACGTCTTCCGGCAGGCGGGCGGCAGCGGCATCATCGACGCCGCGCACCGCATCCGCGCCGGCCGGTCGCCGGCGGTGGGCGGCGGGTTCTGGTTCGAGGAGCTCGACGATCCCGAGCAGGTCGCCCGGCGGGTCGCCCACCTGGCGATGGTGGCGATCCCGCGGAAGCAGCAGGTCGAGCCCGACCAGGTCCAGGTGTTGTGCCCGATGCGCCGGGGAGAGACCGGCGCCACCTCGCTCGGGCGGCTGATCCAGGACCAGCTCAACCCCGCCGCCGACGGCAAGGCCGAGCACTGGTCGGGGGCGACGGTGTTCCGGGTGGGCGACCGGGTCATGCCGATCCGCAACAACTACGACAAGGGTGTCTTCAACGGCGAGACCGCGACCGTCACCGCGGTGGTCCAGGAAGAGCGGATGATCGAGATCCGCACGGACGACGGCGAGAGCGTGCGCTACGGGTTCGACGAGCTCGACGATCTCACCCATTCCTACGCGATCAGCGTGCACCGCTCGCAGGGCAGCGAATACCCGTTCGTGGTCGCGCCGATCGTGGCCGAGTCCGGCGGCATCATGTTGCGCCGCAAACTGCTCTACACGCTGGTCACCAGGGCCAAGGCGTGGGTCGTGCTGGTCGGTCAGCGCGAGGCGCTGGAGCTGGCGGTGCACCGGGTGGGTCGTCGCAGGAACACGGGGCTGGCTCGCCGCCTGGCCCTCAGCCTCCAGGGTTGACGTGCTTGAGGAAAACGGTTGACGGGCGCGGGACCATGGCGTGATGGACGAGCGTCGCCTGACACGGATCTCGAAATACCTGGCCCGGCACCTGCGGCACGATCCGCAGCGCATCGGCCTGGAGCTCGACGCCCACGGGTGGGCACCGGTCGACGAGCTGCTGCTGGCCGCCGCCTCGCACGGGTTCCCGTTCACGGACGCGGAGTTGCGGCAGGTCGTCGCCTCCAACGACAAGCGGCGCTACACGATCGCCGGCGGCCGCATCCGCGCCGACCAGGGGCACTCGGTGCCGGTCGACCTCGAGCTGCCCGCCGTAGCGCCGCCCGAGGTGCTCTATCACGGCACGGTGGGGCGGTTCGTGGCGGCGATCAAGGAGGAGGGGCTGCGCCCGATGAACCGGCACCACGTGCACCTGTCCCCCGATCGGGAAACGGCCGCGCGGGTGGGCGGCCGCCGCGGCGTTCCCGTGGTGCTCGTGGTGGCGGCCGGGGCGATGCACGCCGACGGGCACATGTTCCTGCGCAGCGCCAACGGGGTGTGGCTGGTGGACCACGTGCCACCCGGTTACCTCCGTCTCCCCTAGGCCGGCTCCCGGCTCACGACGATCCGCCCGATGGCCGGGCCGGCGCCTCGCCGGCCCGGCCGAGGCGTTCGGAGACCTCCCGTAGCACCGGGAGCAGTTCCGGCGGATCCAGGACCTCGAAGTCGAAGCCCTTCACCGCGACGTGGACGGCGAGCTCGTCGAGTGAGTCGGAGCCCGCGAGGAAGAGGCACGTGTGCTCGTCCACCGGCTCCAGCCGGCCCGCCCCGGGCGAGGTGCGTGGCGCGACGGACTCCAGCGGCGCGCGGAAGAGAATGCGGGCCCGGTAGCGGTAGGGCTCTGAGGTGATCGAACGCGACACGTACGCCGCCACGTCGTCCTGTGGCGGCGGCCGGGGCGTGAAGCGGGCGCCCGGCGGCTCCTGCGGCGCCTCGATGCGGTCCACCCGGAACGTCCTCCAGTCCTGTCTGCCCACGTCCCAGGCCAGCAGGTACCAGCGTCGCGGCGTGTGGACCAGCCGGTGCGGCTCCACCTCGCGTGCCGTGTCACCGCCGGTTCCCCGGTAGCGCAGCCGCAGCCGCCGGTGGTCGCGGCAGGCCGCCGCGAGGACCGCCAGGAGGTCGGCGTCCACCGCCGGTGTGGCGGCCCCGGCCAGCGGCACCGTGGCCTCCTGGAACGCGCTCAGCCGGTGCCGCAGCCGCGACGGCAGCACTTGGTGCAGCTTGGCCAGGGCGCGCAACGCGCTCTCCTCGATGCCGGCGACGCTGCCGGTCGCGGCGGTGCGCAGGCTGATGGCCACGGCCACCGCCTCGTCGTCGTCGAGCAACAGCGGTGGCAGCGCGGCGCCTGCGCCGAGCCGGTAGCCACCGGCCACTCCGGGGGTGGCGTCGACCGGGTAGCCCAGCTCGCGCAGCCGGTCGATGTCGCGCCGCACGGTACGCAGGCCGACCTGCAGGCGCCGGGCCAGCTCGGCACCCGTCCAGGCGGTACGCGACTGCAGAAGGGAGAGCAGGCGGAGCAGCCGGACCGAGGTTTTCACCATGGTGGCCATTGTGCTCCTGATCGGTGCCAGAACCTGACATCAATGCCCTCTATCGTCACGGCATGAGCAACAGCGACATCACCCCCACGATCCGGCCGTACCGCATCGAGATCCCGCAGGCGGACCTCGACGACCTGCGCGCCCGGCTGCGGCGCACCCGCTGGGCCCCCGGCCTTCCCGGCGCCGGCTGGGAGCGCGGCGTCCCCACGAGCTACCTGCGGGAGCTGGCCACCTACTGGGCCGAGAGCTTCGACTGGCGCGCCCAGGAGGCCATGCTCAACGCGTACCCGCAGTTCGTCACCACGATCGACGGGACGGACGTGCACGGCCTGCATGTGCGCTCCGCCGAGGCCGGCGCCACCCCGCTCATGCTGATCCATGGCTGGCCGGGGTCGATCGTGGAGTTCCTCGACGTCATCGGCCCGCTCACCGACCCGGTGGCGTACGGCGGCGACCCGGCCGACGCCTTCCACCTGGTGATCCCGTCGCTGCCCGGATACGGGTTCTCCGGCCCGCTGCCCGGCACCGGCTGGACGGACGGCCGTACCGCCGCCGCGCTGGTGGAGCTGATGGCCAGGCTGGGCTACGACAGGTTCGGTGTCCAGGGGGGCGACGTCGGGGCCTTCATCGCGCCGCTCATGGGCCGCGCCGCACCGAGCCATGTCATCGGCGTGCATGTCAACGCGCTGCTCACGTTCCCGGTCGGGGACCCCGCCGTCATGGCCACGCTGAGCGAGTCCGAGCGCGGCCGGCTGGCCGGGATGAAGGAGTGGCGGGACAAGCTGGGGGCGTACATGAGCCTGCAGAGCACCCGCCCGCAGACCATCGCCGCGTCACTGCACGACTCCCCCGCGGGCCAGCTCGCCTGGATCGTGGAGAAGTTCAGGGACTGGACGGACCCGGCCGCCAAGCTGCCCGAGGACGCCGTCGACCGGGACCGTATCCTCACCGACGTGAGCATCTACTGGTTCACCGCCACGGCCGGCTCCGCCGCGCACACCTACTACGAGCGGTTCAACGACGCCGACGCGTGGCGCCCGCGGGAGCGCGGCACCGTGCCGACGGCGGTGGCGGTGTTCCCGACGGACTTCTCGGTCCGGCCGCTGGCCGAGCAGACGCACCACGTGGTGCGGTGGTCGGAGTTCGGTCACGGTGGCCACTTCGCCGCCCTGGAGACGCCGGACGTACTGGTCACCGAGCTGCGGGAGTTCTTCCGTTCCCTCGCCTGACCTGGGTAAAGAACGGGGTGCGCTCCGGCTACCCGTGCGGACGCCGGGTAGCCGGAGCGCATGGGAAAGAAGAAGAAGGAACCGTCCGAGGGTGACGAGGTCACCTGGAGCAGCCACGGCTCCACCGCCAAGGGCAAGGTGGAGAAGAAGCTCACCAAGAGGCAGAAGGAGGCCGGCCGCACGGTCGCGGCCTCTCCGGAAGAGCCCCAGTACGTGGTGCGCAGCGAGAAGAGCGGCAGGAAGGCCGTGCACAAGCCGTCGGCGTTGCGTAAGGAGGGCAAGTGAGCGACGACCGGCGCGCGGTCGCGGCAGAGTTCGGCGAGGCCGTGAACATGACCGCCGGCGAGCTCGAACGCTGGCTGGCCACCGACGAGTCGCAGTCGGTCGGCCAGAAGGACGGCGGCGGCGAGTCGGTCGGCCACGAGTCGGGCAGGAGGATCATCACGCTCCTGCGGAAGAAGAAGGGCGAGTGGACGGACGACGACTACGAGCACATGAGCAAGGTCGTCGGCTACATCCACCGCCATCTCGCGCAACGTCCCTCCGGCGACGTGACGTCGTCCAGGTGGCGTTACTCGCTGATGAACTGGGGTCACGATCCGCTCAAGTGACGCCGGGCCCCTGGACGGACCGGCGGCTCCGGTGCGCCGGCGCCCCCGGAGGCTGTTACCGTAGTGCGCTGTGAGCAGGGAAGTCTCGTGCTTCGACTGCCGGTTGAGGGTTCCCTAGGGGCGTTCACATGCGTGACATGCGGGGCGGCGGCCGATGGTGAGCGCGACGCCGTCGTTTCCTGCCAGGTTCCGGCATCCCGCCCAGCTCGTGGTCGCCGCGTTCGGGCTCGCCGTGGCCATCGGCACCGCGCTGCTCTCGCTGCCGATCGCCACAGCCGAGGGCGAGGCCACCGACACCGTGGTCGCGCTGTTCACCGCCGCCTCGGCCGTCTGCGTCACCGGGCTGGCCGTGGTCGACACCGCGTCGCACTGGTCGACGTTCGGCGAAGTGGTGATCGCCGGGCTGTCCCAGGCGGGCGGCCTCGGCATCATGACGCTGGCCACCCTGTTCACCCTGCTGGTGTCGGGCCGGCTGGGGCTGCGGACGCGGATCGCCGCCCAGACGGAGACCAAGACCCTCAGCATGAGCGACGTGCGCAGGCTGGTGCGCAAGGTCTTCCTGTTCAGTCTCGCCTGCGAGGCCGTGGCCGCGGTCCTGCTCACGGGCCGCTTCGTCATCGGCTACGGCGAGTCCTTAGGCCGCGCCGCCTATCTCGGGGTCTTCCACGCGATCTCGGCCTTCAACAGCTCCGGATTCGTGCTCTGGCCGGACAACTTCATCCGGTTCGTCGCCGACCCGTGGATCTGCCTGACCATCGCGGTCGCGGCCATCGTCGGCGGGCTGGGTTTCCCCGTGGTGTTCGAGCTGGCCCGGTCATGGCGGCATCCGGGCAAGTGGACGGTGCTGACCAGGATCACCGTCGCGGTGACCGTGACGTTGCTGGTGTTCGGCACGCTCGTCTTCCTGGCCACCGAATGGCGCAATCCCCGGACCTTCGGCCCGCTCGACGACGGCGGCAAACTGCTGGCCGCCTTTTTCACGTCGGTGATGCCGCGCTCGGCCGGGTTCAACGTCGTGGACATCGGGCAGATGTACCCGTCGAGCTGGCTGGCCACCGACCTGCTGATGTTCATCGGCGGCGGCAGCGCCGGCACCGCGGGCGGCATCAAGGTGACCACGATCGGGATGCTGGCCTTCATCGTCTGGGCCGAGCTGCGCGGGGAGAGCCGGGTGAACATCGGTCACCGCCGGCTCCCCGAGACGACGCAGCGCCAGGTGGTCACGATCACGGTGATGGGCGTCGCCCTCGTGGCCGTCGCCACGTACACGCTGCTCGCGCTCACCCCGCACAGGCTCGACCAGGTGCTGTTCGAGGTGATCTCGGCGTTCGGCACGGCCGGTCTGTCCACCGGCATCACCCCCGCCGTCGGCACGGCAGGGCACCTGCTGCTGACGGTGCTCATGTTCATCGGCCGGATCGGCCCTCTCACCCTGGGCTCCGCCCTGGCACTCAACAGGCGCGCCCGCCACTACGAGCTACCCGAGGAGCGAGTCATCGTTGGCTGAGTACAAGGGCGACCCGGTCGTCGTCATCGGCTTGGGGCGATTCGGCACGTCCCTGGCGCTGGAGCTCACCCGGCGCGGCACGGAGGTGCTGGCCATCGACAGCCGGCCCAAGATCACACAGAGCCTCGCCGGGCGGATCACCCAGATCGCGACCGCCGACGCCACCGACATCGAAGCGCTGCGCCAGCTCGGCGTGCCCGACTTCTACCAGGCGGTGGTGGCCGTAGGCAGCGACGTCGAAGCCAGCATCCTCGCCACGTCTCTGCTGGTCGAACTGGAGATCAACGACATCTGGGCCAAGGCCATCAGCACCCAGCACGGCCGCATCCTCAGCCGTATCGGCGCCCACCACGTCGTCTTCCCCGAGCACGACATGGGCGAGCGGGTCGCCCACCTGGTCAGCGGCCGGATGCTCGACTACATGCAGGTGGACGAGGATTTCGCGCTGGCCAAGACCACGCCGCCCAAGGAGTACGTCGGCATCCCGCTCGGCCAGTCCAACCTGCGCCGCAAATACGGCGTCACCATCGTGGCCGTCAAGCCGCCCGGCGAGGAGTTCACCTACGCCACCGCCGAGACCGAGCTCTCGTACGGCGACGTGATCCTCGTGTCGGGCCGCACCGAACAGGTCGAACGCTTCGCCGAGCTGCCATGACGGCTAGGCTCGTGCAGCGGAGGTCATGATGCGCGCACACGCTCTCGCGGCCGAGTTCCCCACGGCCACCTTGGACACCCCGGCGCTGGAGGCGGCCCGGCTGCTCGCCGAGCGCGATCTGCCCGGGCTCATCCTGGTCGACGACGCCGGGCTGCCGATCGCCATCCTGCCCGGCACGCAGGTGCTGCGCCTCGCGGTGCCCACCTACTGCCGGGAAGACCCGGCGCTGGCCCGGGTGGTCGACGAGGCCCACGCCGACCTGTTCCTGCGGCAGCTCGGGGGGCGCACCGTCCGTGAGTGCCTTCCTGAGCAGCCGCGTGAGCTGCCGGTGGCCGACACGCAGGCGACCGTGCTGGAGCTGGCGGCGCTCATGGCGCGCACGCGCAGCCCGCTGGTGGCCATCGTGGACGACGGCCGGCTGGTCGGGGCGGTCACCCTGCAGGCTCTGCTCGACCGCGCCCTCGCACTGTGACGCTCGCCCGCCCGTTGTCCGAACCGGGTGTTCATCCCGCCCGGCGGGCGGGCTGGGGGTGGGGTGACCAGGTGCGTACGTTGCCGCGCGCCCAGCGGTCGAGCAGTTCCGTGTCGTGGCTGATGGCCAGCACCCCGGCCCCCGTGCGCTCCCGGTACGCCTCGATCCTGGCGACGAGGTGGGCCTGGGTGGAGGCGTCGAGCATGGTGGTCATCTCGTCGCAGATGAGGTAGCGCGGTTCGAGCGCCAGAGCCCGCGCCACGCAGGCGCGCTGGAGTTGCCCGTCCGACACCTCGTGCGGCCGGCGGCCGAACAGCTCGGCCGTGAGGCCCAGTTCCTCCGCCAGGACGCGGGCTCGTTCCAGGGGCCGACGGTTGGCGCGCAGCGGCTCGGTGATCACGTCGTGCAGCGTGAAGAGAGGGTCGACGGCCAGCCGGGGCTGCTGGAAGATCAGCCCGATCGAGGTGCGCTGGGGCGCCCGGTGCCGCCACCGCGTCGCGGCCTGCCCGTCGACGGTGACCGTGCCCGCGGAGGGACGCAGCAGGAGGGCGAGCACGCGGGCGAGGGTGGACTTGCCGCAGCCGCTGGGCCCGGCCAGGCCGAGGACCTCGCCGGGAGCCACGGACAACATGACGGCGTCGAGCACTCGGTGCCGGCCGAAGGAGACGGTGACGCCGTTGGCCTCAAGCATGGTGGCAGGCCACTCCTTTTCCGCTCATGACGGGGAGTTCTTCGCATGCGGGTGTCGCCCGGGCGCAGCGCGGCTGGAAGGAGCAGCCGTCCGGCAGGCGGGTGAGCTCGGGCGGCTGCCCGGGGATCGGGACGAAACCGCGGGTGGGCAGCGCGTCCAGCAGCCCGCGCGCGTAAGGGTGGCGGGGGCCCGCGAAGAACGCGCCCGCCTCGGACAGTTCCACGATGCGGCCGGCGTACATGACGGCGATGTCGTCGGCCACCCGCTCGGCCGCGCGCAGGTCGTGCGTGATGACGAGCACCGCGCGGCCTTCGTCGCACAGGCGGCGCAGCTCGGCCATGGTCGCGTCCACGAGGGGCCGGTCCAGGCCGGTGGTGGGCTCGTCGGCGACGATCAGGGGCGGGTCGCCGGCGAGGGCGAGCGCGTTGGCGACGCGCTGCGCCATGCCGCCGGAGAGCTGGTGCGGGTAGCGGTCGAGGTCCTGCGGGCGCAGCCCGGCCCGCGCGGCGACCTCGTCGGGCGCCTCCGTACGGCCGAGCTCGCGCAGCGCCTCGGCGAGCTGGGCGCGGGCGGTGCGGACGGGCGTGAGGTGGGCGGCGGGGCTCTGCGGGACGAGACCGATCATGCGCCCGCGTACCTGCCTGGCCAGCACCTTCTCCGGGGCGGCGACCAGGTCGAGCGGGCCGAGCCAGGCGTGCCCGGTGACATCGGCGTTGCCCGGCAGCAGGCCGAGCAGGGCGTGCGCCATCACGGACTTGCCGCAGCCGGACTCGCCGGCCAGTGCCAGGCAGCGGCCCTCGCGCAGCTCGAAGCGGGCGTCGGTGACCGCGTGCACGACCGCGCCGGGCAGCCGGAAACGGACCGACAGACCATCGACGCGCAGCTTCACAACACCGGCTCCGATCTCCACCGCGGGTTGGTCCGGTCGCGCAGGTGCTGGGCGAGCGCGGAGACCGCGAGCGTGGGCAGCAGGATGAACAGCCCGGGGAACAGACTCGGCCACCAGTCCCCCGCGAGCAGCGAACGCTGCCCGTCGTTGATCATGTTGCCGAGGGAGGCCAGGTGGGGCGGCAGTCCCAGGCCGAGGAAGCTGAGCGCGGTCTCGTGCCAGATGGCGTGCGGGATCATCAGCACGGTGGCGAGCAGCAGGTGGGGGGCCAGATTGGGCAGGAAGTGGCGGCGGATGACGCGCAGCCGGCCAGAGCCTCCGGAGATGGCGGCGTCCACGAAGGGCCGGCCGCGCAGTGACAGCACCTCGGACCGGACGATCCTGGCGGCCGTGGTCCAGTGGGTGACCGCCACCGACACCACCACGGCGACCGCGCTGGGCGCGAACAGGGCCACGATGAAGATGCCGAACAACAGGTGCGGCAGCGCGTTGAACCCGTCGACCATCCGCATGAGCAGCCGGTCGGCCGTTCCGCCCGCCGCGCCGGCGGCCAGCCCTACCAGGCCGCCGATCATCACGCTGGCCAGGGCGGCGACCAGACCGACCAGGATCGACACGCGCAGCCCGTAGACGGAGCGGAGCAGCACGTCCCTACCGACCTCGTCGGTGCCGAACGGGTGGCCGGGCGAGGGCGGCAGTGAGGCGGTCCGCAGGTCGACGAGCTGCTGGTCGAGCTGGACGATCAGCGGCACCAGCACCACGGCGAGGACGAGGACGGCCAGCGTGCCGAGGGCGAGCCGCAGCCGGCGCACCGGCCTGCGGGCTGCTCCCGTGTTGTCCTGTGCGATCGTCATCAGCCCACCCCGAGCACGCGGACGCGGGGGTCGGCCACCGTGTAGGCCAGGTCCGCCAGCAGGTTGCCGGCCACGACCGCGAGCGTGGCCAGCAGGGTGAGCGCGGCCAGCAGCGGGAAGTCGACCGACAGCGCCGCCTTGATGGTGGTGCCGGCCACTCCGGGCCAGGAGAACACCGCCTCGACCAGGATCGCCCCCGTCACCAGCTCCGGCACCCTGGCCCCCATGATCGTGATGAACGGCAGCAGCGCCGAGCGCAGCGCGTGCCGCAGCAGCACCGTACGCCCGCGCAGCCCGCGCGCCCGCGCCCCCGTCACGAAGTCCTCGCGCAGCACGCCGATGACCGACTCCCGCACGAACAGCAGCAACCAGGACGACTGCGAGAACGCCAGCACGGCCACCGGCAGCACCATGTGGCGCAGCAGGTCGGGCAGCGTCACCGTGGTGGAGGCGGCGTCGGTGAGCCCGCCCGCGGGCAGCCAGCCGAGCGTCACGGAGAACACCCAGATCGCCAGCAGCCCCACCCAGAAGACCGGGGCCGCCTCGTTGGTGTACGCCGCGCCGGTGACGAGCCGGTCGAGCCACGAGTCGCGCCGCCAGGCGGCCAGCGTGCCGACGACCGGCCCGGCGACGAGCATCACCACGAGCGCGCAGCCGACGACGAGCAGCGTCCAGCCCAGCCGCTCGCCGATGACCTGCGCGACCGGCAGGCGCAGCGACCGCGACTCTCCGAGGTCTCCGGTGAGCAGGTTGCCGAGCCAGGTGGCGTACTGCTCCATCAAGGGCTTGTCGAGTCCCCAGTTTGCCCTGATCCCGGCCATGACCTCCGGGCTGGTGATCATGGCCCGCTCGCCCAGGTACTGCCGTACGGGGTCGAAGGGGGACGCCTTGGCCAGCGCGAACATCCCGAACGTCACGGCCAGCAGCAGCGGCACGGTGAAGGCGAGCCGCCAGGTGACGATCCGCACCCAGGTCACGAGGCGGGCTTCCAGTTCACGACCGTGCCGAGCAGGCCGCCGGTGGAGTGCTCGTGCGCCTCGACGCCGATCCGCAGCCCGCTCCAGCCGCCGCGGACGACGTAGGTGTGCTTCAGGTAGACGAGGTACAGCCAGACGGCGTCGTCGCGGATGAGCCGCTGCACCTCCTGGTACGTCTTCTCGCGGGCGGCCCGGTCGGACGTTCGGCGGCCGGCGTCGAGCAGCCGGTCCATCTCGGGGTTGTCGTACCGGCCGGGATTGAAGTAGCCCTGGCCGGCGTAGGAGGAGTGGAACAGCTCGTAGTTGGTGTAGTCGGGGTCGTACGGGGTGCCGTACCCCATGATCAGTGCGTCCTTGGCCATGCGCTGGTCGATGGCGTCCCAGTCGAGCCCGGCGAGCCGCACGTCGATGCCCACCTGTTTGGCGTCGGAGGCGACGGCGAGGGCGAGTTCCTTGCGCAGCGAGTCGCCGGCCGGGTACATCAGCGTGAACCTGGCGGCCGTGCCGTCCTTGGTCCTGATGCCGTCGGCGCCCGCCTTCCAGCCGGCCGCCTCCAGCGTCGCCGCGGCCTTGGCCCGGTCGGGTTGCGCGGAGCCGGTGACGGAGGGGTCGTGCCAGCCGGTGCCGGGCGCGATCGGCCCGAACGCGGGAGCGCCCGCTCCCGCGAGGATCGCCGACACCATCGCGGAGCGGTCGACGGCCAGGCTGAGCGCCCTGCGGACGGCCAGGTCGCCGGTCACGGGCTGGTCCATCGGGAACATGACGCCCCGGTAGTCGGCGCTGGGTGCCTCGTGGACGGTCACGCCCGGCTGGTTCCTGAAGCGGGCGACCGCCTTGGGCGGCAGTTCGGTCGCGGTGTACTCGCCCGCCGCCATCCTGGTCGCCCTCGCGTTGTCGTCCGTGGTGTACGCGAGCACCAGGTTCTTGACGGCCGGCACGTCGCCCCAGTAGCCCTCGTTGGCCTTGAGCGCGATCTTGTCGCCCTTGGTCCAGGACACGAACGCGTACGGGCCGGTCCCTACCGGCTTGCCGGACAGATCGGATTTGTCGGGCACGATGCCGAGCGTGGCCCGCTGCACGATGGGCGCATAGGGGTACTTGAGGTGGAAGACGACCGTGCGATCGTCGGGCGCGTCGACCTTGTCGATGGCGGCGTAGTCGCCCCTGATCGGCGAGTTGTTGCCGGACTTCAGCACCTCCTCGTAGGTGTAGACGACGTCCGCGCTGGTCAGCGGCCTGCCGTCGTGGAACGTGACACCCTGGCGCAGGGTGAACTCCACCTTCTTCCCCTCCGCCTCGGGCAGCGACTCGGCCAGGGCGGGCTGCACCTTCAGGTCGGGCGTGCGCCGTACGAGCCCGTCGAACATCAGCGAGCCGCCGTCCGGGGCGTAACCGAGGACCGGGTTGAGCGCGTCGGGCTCCGAACTCAGGCCCAGCACGACGGTGTCCTGCGCGGCCGGGGCGGGCTGCGAGGGAGCCGAGCACGCGGTCAACGCCAGGACGAACACCCCGAACAGCGCGGATCTTCGCTTCATGCTGGCGACCTTAAAGCGAGTGAATACTAATTGCAAGCAGGTCGCAATAGTGGTGCGGGCGCCGCATAGGGACCCCGTGCCACGGTTCGCCCGCGCGGGCCGTTACACGGTCGCAACCTTGGCTACGGCATCCTGGGTCCAGTGGAACTCCGTGACGCGGACCGTCTGCTCGCCGCCGCACGCGCGTTGCTGGGCGAGCACGCCGTCGTGCACCGGAACGCCGCGGCCGCGCTCGACAAGGTCCGTCTCGACGCGGCCAGAGCGCAGCTGGAGTCGGTTCCGATCTCCCGTCTGAAAGACGTCACCGACGGCCGGCTGCGGGTCGCCACGCTGGAGAGTTCCGGATACACCACGGTGCGGCAGGTGCTGGAGGCCTCGGCGTACCGGCTGCAGTTACTGCCGGGGATCGGCGCGCGCACGGCCGGCCACATCCACGCGGCCGCACGCCAGCTCGAGCGGGCGGCGGCCGACGCCGCGAGCGTGCGCATCGACGTCGAGCACCACGACCAGCCGGTCACCGACCTCGTGATCGCCCTGCACGGCCTGGTGCGGGTGGGCCCCGACCTGCCGCGCGCCCTCGATGCCGCCCGCGACCTGGAGGGGCGGCTGGGGCCGCTGCTGGCCGCGGCCCGGCCGGCGCGCAGCCGCCTGCGCATGTGGTTCACGCTGCCCAAGCGGCGCCAGCGGGCGCGCGACGCGCTGGCCGAGATCTCCGGGCTGCTCGACACCTCCCAGGAGACGCCGCTGCTGCTCGCCCAGGTCACCACCGACCTGCTGCGCCCGCCCGCGTCCGACCTGGAGGCGTGGACCGACTTCGAGTCCCGCTCCCCCGAATACTTCGGCCTGCTGACCGAGCTCGCCGGCGAACCCCTGCCGACGGGCGAGACCTCGCTGCCCGGCGACCTCGCGGCCAAGGTCGGCGGGCAGCAGCTCGACGACACCCGCCGCCGGGTGTCGCTCCGCGGCTACCAGGCGTTCGGCGCCCGCTTCGCCCTCGCCCAGGAACGGGTGATCATCGGCGACGAGATGGGCCTGGGCAAGTCGATCGAGGCCATCGCCGTGATGGCGCACCTCGCGGCGAAAGGGGCGACGCACTTCCTGGTGACGTGCCCCACGAGCGTGCTCATCAACTGGGTGCGTGAGGTCGAGTCGCGCAGCACCCTGCGCGCCCACCCCCTGCACGGGCCCGACCGGCTCGCGGCCCAGCAGGAGTGGGAGCGGCAGGGCGGCGTCGCCGTGGCCACCCTCGACAGCCTCCACCGGCTCGGCACGAAGGCCGTGCCCGGCCTGCTCGTCGTGGACGAGGCCCACTACGTCAAGAACCCGCAGGCCAAGCGGTCCCAGACGGTCGCCTCATGGTGCGGGCGCGTCGACCGCGTGCTCTTCCTGACCGGCACCCCGATGGAGAACCGCGTCGAGGAGTTCCGCGTCCTGGTCTCCTATCTGCGGCCCGACCTGGCCGTCGGCCTGCGCAACAGCGACATGGTGGCGGGTGCGCAGGCGTTCAGGAAGGCGGTCGCGCCGGTCTACCTGCGGCGCAACCAGCAGGACGTGCTGGCCGAGCTGCCCGACCGGGTCGACGCGGACGAGTGGGTGGAGTTCAGCGGCGCCGACTTCACCGCCTACCGGCGGGCCGTGGCCGACGGCAACTTCATGGCCATGCGCCGCGCCGCCTACGCCGAGCCCGCCACCTCGGCCAAGTTGAAGCGCCTGCTCGAACTCGTCGAGGACGCCGAGGCCAACGGGCTCAAGGTGGTCGTGTTCTCCTACTTCCGCGCGGTGCTCGCCTGCGTACAGGCGGAACTGGACGGCCGTGCGCACGGGCCGCTGTCGGGCGACGTCGGCGCCGCGCGCCGGCAGCAGGTGGTCGACGAGTTCACCGCGGCCAAGGGGCACGCGGTGCTGCTCAGCCAGGTGCAGGCCGGCGGGGTGGGGCTCAACCTGCAGGCCGCCTCCGTCGTGATCCTGTGCGAGCCGCAGGTCAAGCCGAGCACGGAGAACCAGGCGATCGGCCGCGCCCACCGGATGGGACAGGTGCGCAAGGTGCAGGTGCACCGGCTGCTCACCGTCGACTCGGTCGACCAGCGCATACTGAACATCCTGCAGCGCAAGTCGCGGCTCTTCGACGCCTACGCCCGGCGCAGCGACCTGGCCGAGTCGGCGGCGGACGCCGTCGACATCTCGGAGCAGACCCTCGCCCGTCAGGTGGTCGAGGAGGAGCAGCGCCGCCTGCTCGACCGCGGTGACGCCCCCGATTGAGGTGACGGCGTCAGGCGCTCAGCGGCCGAGCCGCGCCTTGGCGACCGGCACCAGCACCTGCCCGGTGACGAACTCGCTCCACAACCCGAACCTCAGCGCCGACCCGGGCCTGGCCGTGGACTCCACGAAGCCGACGGTGCGGCCGTGGTGCTCGCGGGTGGCGCCGAACGACAACCGGAACCTGGTGGTGCCGGCGCGCTCCTGCGGCGGGGTGTCGTTCGGCGGCAGGATCTCGTCCATTGCCCACCGGTAGTGCTCGCGGTACGGGTGCGAGACACGTTCCATGGTCTGCTCCAGCACCACGCCGGTGGAGGGCAGCACGACCAGCACGCCGGGCGTGCGGCCGATCCGGGTGTTGAAGGCGAGCACCTCGCGCGGCTCCCCGGTGGCGTACTCGGCCAGCCCGCTGCCCACTTGGGAGCCGTCCGGGCAGGCGGCGGCGCCCTTCTCCTCGATGAGGGCGCGGTCGCAGGTGGGGAAGGCGTCCGGGTTGAAGCGCACCGACCGGTCGAACAGGAACACGAACCGCCTGGCGCCCGCGGGCACCTGCCCGGTCTCGGCGCGGCTGCGGCGGTCCCATGCGAGGGTCACACTGTGGCCCGGGCCCGCGGTCGCCGTCACCGACAGGGAGTCGAGGTTGCGGGCGCCCTCGACGTCCGCCTCGTGGGGCCGTTGCGGCCCGCCCGGCGCGGGGTCGGCGGGATGGGCGTACGCGGGCGTCGCCAGAGCGGGAAGGGACACGAGCGCGGTCAGAGCGGCCAGTACGATCTTCGCCTTCATGATGCCTCCGAGGGATCGATCAACGTCGCGGTGGTCACTCAACCAGCGGGCCCCGAAAGATCACGTAAAGCGGATGAGGAGACTTCCAGCATGTCTGAAGCGTTCGGGGGTGTTGCTACGGTTCTCGCCCGGTAGTGATGACGTGACGGGGAGACCGGATGGCGCTCTGGCCAAGAGGGCCCCAGGATCGGTTTCGGCACGCCGGGCCACCCCCACGCCATGGCCGCCCCC
>NZ_JAAAHR010000072.1:0-41694 GCF_009908215.1 Nonomuraea sp. K271
CCGGTGGGGTGGTGTCGTCGGCGCCGGGGCTGAGGGGCGGTGTGCGGCCGTTCGGCTTTCCGGTCGGCGGCACGGAGTTCCCGACGACGGACGCCGTCGCGGCGCCCGCGCCCATGATGCGGTTCGACGGGCCGGATCCCGCGGCGGTGCCCGAGTTGGCCGCGTACCTCGCCAGGGCCGCCACCGCCGCCGTCGAGCACGTGGCCCCGACGAGCAGGGACGTCGCCCATCGGCTCCACCTTCTCGCCGCCTGGCTGGAAGCGCGGGACAAGCCGGCCGACGCCTTGGTCCCGGCGGGGGAGGCCGCCGTACGGTTGCGTGGTCTGGCCGCCGAGGAGCCGGGGCTGCGGTCCATGCTGGCGGAGACCGCGAGCCTGCTGGCCAGGCTCCATGCGCGGCTGGACGACCTGGACGCCGCCACCCGTACCGCGGCGGAGGCCGTACGGCATCTGCGTGCCCTGACCGCGCTGGACCCTGGCGAGCACCGCGCCCGCCTGGCCGGGCAGTTGCCCGCGCTGGGCGAGTTGCTGCTGGCCGACGACCGGCCGGAGGCGGCGCTCGGCCCGTTGCAGGAGGCCGTGTGCCTGACGGCGGACGAGCGCACCGCAGTGCAGGCGAACGCCCGGCGGCTGCTCGGCCTGTGCCTGGACGAACTCGGCAGGACCGCCGACGGCGCGGCACAACTGGAGCTCGCCGCCGAACTGTACGAAGGCGACCGTCCAGGACTCGCCGCCGAACGGTACGAGGGCGGTCGTCCGGGGCTCGTGGCCGGGGTGCGGGCCAGGCTGAAGCGGATGCGTGCGGCGCCGGACGGGCACGGCGGCGGGCGGCCCTGGCTGCTGGCGATGGTCGCCCGCGATCCCGAGCAGGCCGTGGCCGGGGCGGAACGGCGCCTGGCGGAGTGCAGGCAGTCGGTGGAGAGCGCGGGCGTGCCGGGGGTGGAGGAGATCCACGCCTACCTGGCCGCGCAGGCGACGCTCGCCCGCGCCTGGGCGGACGCGGGGCGGGCCGGTGACGGTTTGGCGCTGGCGTCGCAGGCGGCCGAGCTACTGCAGCGCTATCCCGTACCGGATCGGCCCGCCACGATCGCCGTGGGCATGGTCGAGGCGGCGCTCGGCCGCTCGCTCGCCGGGCTCGGCCGCCACAAGGAGGCCGTCCCGCACCTGCGGACCGCGATCGAGTCCTACGAACCGCATACCGGTACGAGCGCCGCGTTCCGGACGGAGCTGGCGGAGCTGCTCATCCTGGAGACCGTCGCGCTGTCCCGTGCCGGTTGCCTACCGGACGCGGAGGCCGCCGCCGAACGGCTGGTCGGGCTGTGCGAGGGGCTCGTGGCGGACGGGCTGCATGCTCCCCCGGCGCTCGCGGGGGCGCTGCGGCTCCAGGCCGGCATCCGCTTGGCCGGCCGGAACGCCGAGGGCGCGCTGCAGTCGGTCACCCGGGCACTCGAGCTGACCGGCGACGGCCCCGGCCTGCCGGCCGCCACCTGCCTGGAGCTGGGCGGGCTGTGCCTGGCCGAACTCGGCCGGCCGGAGGCGGCCAGGGAGAAGCTCGCCCAAGGGGCGTCGTCGTGGGTGGAGGACGGCCGGGTGCCGCCCGATCTCGTCGACGTGCACGTTGCGGCCATGGTCACGCTGGCCGAGGCGGGCAGGGCGGAGGACGGATCCGCCGCCGGTGCGACCCTGTGGTCGCGGATTCTCGGCATGCGGCCGTTGCCGGGAATGGACGTACTGGAGCGACTGGTCGGGGTCCTGGGCGGTGTCACAGGCGACATTTCGGACCTGCTGCCGGCGCTGCCGGCGTTCACCGACGCCCTTGAGCGCGAGGCGCCGCTGAGCGGCCCCGGCCTGAAGCTGCACGCCGCGTACGGGCGCTGCCTGTCGGGGTTCAGCGACACGGCCGCGCGGGCTGGGGACGACGGGACCGCGCGCGTGGCCGCCGAACTGGCCGTACGCGTGCACCGGAACCTCGCCGCGGCATCGGACGCGTACCGTACGGAGCTCGGCCTGGCGCTGGCCGCCCTCGCCAAACTCGGCCCCGCCGACCTCGCCGTCATGGAGCAGGCCATCGACCTTCTCGGCGGGCAACCGGCCGACGCCACCGGAGACGCCACCGGACGACCGGACGACCCGCTTCGCCACACCGGCACGGTACTGGTCGACGTGCTGAACCGTTACGCCGCCCGGCTGCTCGAAGACGGCCGGGCGGTCGAGGCCCTGGCGTACTGCGAGCGCGCCGCCGACCTCTGCGACGAGCTGGACGACCCCGGGCTCGCCGCCGCCACCTACTGCGGGCTCGGTACCGGCCTGACCGTGCTGTCTCGTCCGCAGGCCGCCCTGGAGGCGATCACCTGGTCCCTGGCCGAACTGGACCGCGCCGAACAGGCCCGCGCTGAACTGGGCCACGCCGCACCCGATCGGGGCGCCGTTGTGGGGCAGGAGCCTGCGCGGGTGCGGGCCCAGGCCATCCGGGCGCGCGGAAAGGTGCTGCGGGGGTTCGGGAGGACCCAGGAGGCGCTGGAGCACCTGGTGGAGGCGCTGGAGCTGTTCACCCGGCTGTCCGACACCCAGGACGCCGCCGAGACCGCCGCGACGATCGCCGACGACCTGCTGGCGTCGGGTCGGGCCGAGGAGGCCGCGGAGTACGCCAGGACCGCCACGACCGCGTACGCCCCCGGCACCGTCAAGCACGCGCTGGCCACGCAGCGCCTGGCCACGTGCCACCTGATGCTCGGCCGGCTCGCCGAGGCCCACGAGCTCGTGGAAGGGCTGATCCCGCTGGCCAGGCGGCACCCCGACGACCTCACGTACCGGGCGATCCTCGCCGACTCGCTGGCGCAGAGCTCGGAGCTGCTGCCCCTGCTGCGGCTGGACGGCGGGACAGAGGCGGAGGCCAGGGCACGTGAGGCGATCGCCGTCTACGACGAGGTGCTGGCCGCGGGCATGGACGCGCAGGCACTGCACACCGGCCGCGCGGGCGCGTGCCTGACGCTGGCCTCAGCGCTCAGGATGCAGGGCATGGCCGCCGACGCCGTCCAGCCGCTGCGGGAGGCGGTCGCCGCGCTCGAACGCCACGGTCCCGGGCATGCCCTGCTGGTGGGTCTGCTGTCCAGGGCGATGCTGATGCTGGGCGACGCCCTCATGGAGGCGGGCCGGGCGCTGGAGGCCGGGCTGGTCTTCCACCGGGCCACGCAGGTGACGCGGGACCCGATGTCGAGGGCCGTGGCGCACGCCAGGCTCGGCCTCTGTCAGGAGGAGCTGGCCAGGGACGACGCCGCCGACGCCGCGCTGCGGGTCTCGGCGCAACTGCTCCACGACCTGATGGTCACCGAACGCGACGGAGGGCCGGCCGAGCTGCTGCGTGACGTGCTGCACGGCCGGCTGCGCCTCATGGAGCGGGCCGGCAGGGACGACGAGGCGAAGGTGGTCAGGGACGAACTGCGCCGCCTCGCCCGCCCGTGACGTCCCGGACCGGCGTCACGCGCCGCCGCCCTCCACCGTCTCCCGTGCCCAGCGGTAGTCGGCCTTGCCCGCCGGTGAACGCACCATCTCCGCGACGAACGCGTACGAACGCGGCACCTTGTACCCCGACAGCAGCTTCCTGCAGTGCGCGTCCAGTTCCTCCTCCGTGAGCTCGGCGCCCTCCCGCGGCTCGACCACGGCCGCGACCCTGCTCCCCCAGCGTTCGTCCGGCACCCCGGTCACCACCGCGTCGAACACCGACGGATGCCCCTTCAGCACCGCCTCGACCTCTTCGGGGAACACCTTCTCGCCGCCGGTGTTGATGCACTGCGAGCCCCGGCCGAACACGTTCACGGTGCCGTCGGTCTCGACGGTCGCGAGATCGCCGGTGAGCAGCCAGCAGGTGCCCTCGTCGTCGGTGACGAACGTGCGGGCCGTCTTGGCGGGGTCGTTGTAGTAGCCGAACGCCACCCGCCCCGACCGCGCCACCGTCCCCATCTGCCCGGAGCCGGGCTCGACGGGCCGCAGCCGCTCGTCGAGCACGGCCAGCTTGACCACGGCGTTGGGCTGGTAGCGCAGGCCCTTCTCCGGCGAGGAACCGGCCACGCCCGACGCCGTGTAGCCGGACTCGGTGGAGCCGAAGTTGTCCAGGATCATGACGTTGGGCAGTAATTCCTGCAGCCGGTCGCGTACGGCGCCCGACAGGATGGCCCCGGTCGAGCTGATCACGACGAGCGAGGAGACGTCGTGGCCCCCGCCCTCCAGCGCGTCCACCAGCGGCCTGGCCATGGCGTCGCCGGTGATGTTCAGGGTGAACACCCGTTCCCGCTCGACCGTCCGCCACACCTCGGGGGCGTCGAACTTGCGTACGTACACCATGGTGGAGCCCATCCACCAGGTGATGAACGTCGCCATCTGCGCGGCCCCGTGCATGAGCGGCGGCGCGGCCATCATCACCATCGGAGCGGCCTTGACCGCCTCGTCGACGACCTCCTGCGGGGTGGCGCGCGGCTCGCCGTACGGGTTGCCGCCGCCGAAGCCCATGAACAGGTCCTCGACGTGCCACATCGCGCCCTTGGGCAGGCCGGTGGTGCCGCCGGTGTAGATGATGTACACGTCCTGGCCGGAGCGCGCCGGGAAGCCCCGTTCGGGCTTGCCGCGTTCGAGAGCCGTCGCGTACGGCACCGCGGAACCGGTCGCCGACGACCCGCCGACCGCGACCAGATGCTGGAGCAGCGGCGCTTCACCGGCCACCGCGCTCACCCTCGGGTCGAACTCCACGTCGTAGATCAGCGCCCTGATGTCGGAGTCACGGTAGAGGTGGAGCAGTTCGGCCTCGACGTAGCGGTAGTTGACGTTGATCGGCACGGCCCTGATCTTCAGCGCGGCGAGCATGCCCGCGACGTACGGGATGCCGTTGTAGAGCTGGATCCCGACGTGCTGGCCCGGCCGGACGCCCAGGTCGGCCAGGTAGTGGGCGAGCCGGTTGGCCTCGGCGTCGAGTTCGGCGTACGTGCGCCGTCCCTCGCCGCAGACGACGGCCGTCCTGTCCCCGATCGTGTCGGCGAGCCCTTCGAACAGGTCAGCGTGGTTGAACTCCATGACGACCCTCCGTTGTTCGGGGTATGCGGGGTGTCCCCGCAGGGTCAGGGCTTGTCGCGTCCGACGATCCACATCGCGAAGAACTGGGATCCGCCGCCGTAGGCGTGGCCGAGTGCGGTGCGGGCGCCGTCCACCTGGTGTTCGCCCGCCGTCCCGCGCACCTGCAGCGCTGCCTCGGCGAACCTGATCAGCCCTGACGCCCCGATCGGGTTGCTGGACAGCACGCCGCCGGAGGCGTTCCACGGGATGTCACCGTCGAGTGCCGTGGCGCCCGACTCCGTGAGCTTCCATCCTTCGCCCTGCGCCGCGAAGCCCAGGTTCTCCAGCCACATCGGCTCGTACCAGGAGAACGGCACGTACACCTCGGCGACGTCGATGTCGCGGCGCGGGTCGGAGACGCCGGCCTGGCGGTAGACGTCGGCCGCGCAGTCCTTGCCCGCTTGAGGGCTGACCGTGTCGCGTCCGGCGCGGAAGATGGGCTCGGAGCGCATGGCCGTGCCGTGCACCCAGGCGGGGGCGCCGGTGACCGCCGACTCCGACGACAACACCACCGCGCAGGCGCCGTCGCTGGACGGGCAGGTCTCCAGGTAGCGGATGGGTTCCCAGAGCATCGGCGTGGACTCGACCATGGCCCGGTCGATGCCGGGGATCCGCAGGTGGGCGTACGGGTTCCTGAGCGCGTTGCGCCGGTCTTTGACCGCGACGAGCGTGCCGATGTGGGCGGGTGCGCCGGACGCGCGCATGTACTCGCGGATGTGCGGCGCGAAGTAGCCGCCCGCGCCCACGACCAGCGACGCGCTGAACGGCAGGTGGGTGGAGAGCGCCCAGGTGGCGTTGGACTCCGACTGTTTCTCGAAGGCCACCACCAGCACCCGTTCGTGCACCCCGCCCTGGATCAGGGAGGCGCCGACGAGCGCCGTCGAGCCGCCGACGCTGCCCGCGGTGTGCACGCGCATCATCGGCTTGCCCGCCGCGCCGAGCGCGTCCGCCAGGTACGACTCGGGCATCATCACGCCCTCGAACAGGTCGGGCGCCTTGCCGATGACGACGGCGTCGATGTCCTTGAACGTCAGCCCGGCGTCCTCCAGCGCTCTCAGCGCCGCCTCGCGTACGAGCCCGGCGATCGACACGTCGGTGCGCCTGCTGCGGTAGCGCGTCTGCCCGACGCCGATGACGGCACAACGGTTTCCCATCACCCCTCCAGTACGGTGACGAGGTTCTGCTGCAGGCAGGGGCCGCCGGCGGCGTGCCCGACGGTGCGGCGGGCGGCGCCGTCGTGGATGCGCCGCGCGGCCTCGCCGATGCGGATGAGCCCCGTGGCCATGACCGGGTCGGCCGCCTGCGGGCCGCCGGACGGGTTGATCACGGTGTCGCCGGGCAGCCCGAGCGCCTCCCGGAGGATGACCTCCTCGTGCGGGAACCGGGCGTGCAGCTCCGCCACCTCGACGGGGCCCTTGCCGACTCCCGCGGCGCGCGCGGCGTCGGCGGCGGAAGCCGACCGGGCCAGGTCGCGCATGCCCAGGTAGTGGGGTTCGGTGCGGTGGGCGATGCCCCGGATGTAGGCGGGCCTGGGGTTCAGCCGGCTCGCCAGGTCGCCCGTGGCGAGCACGATCGCGGCGGCGCCGTCGGTGACGGGCGGCAGGTCCGTCTTTCTGAGCGGCCGCACCGCGACGTCCTCGCCCTCGGGGTCGGGCAGGTCCAGCGCGTACGGGTTGCGCCGCCCGTCGACCCGGCCGCGCCTGATGATCTCGTCCAGCTCGGCCCGGTCCGCGCCGACGGCGTTGGCCTGGAGCGCGGCGTAGGAGAGCTGGTCGAGCCCGAGCGGCGCCAGATAGTACGGGTCCAGCTGCAGGGTCATGATCGTCGCCAGATCGCCCAGCGACGACTTGCCGAAGCCGTAGACCAGGGCCGAGTCGATGTCACCGTGCTGGAGGCGCACCCATGCCTCGTACAGCGCCCAGGCGCCGTCCATCTCGACGTGGCTCTCGGAGATGGGCGGCCAGGCGGCGAGCGCGTCGAGCGCCGACACGAACGAGAACGGGGCGCCGGCCAGGTAGTCGCAACTTCCGGAGCAGGTGAAGCCGAAGCGCCGGAGCCCGGTGCGCTCCTTGATCTCGTCGATCACGGGCTGGATCAGCTCGGGCTCGGTCAGGCCGGTGTCGCGGTCCGTGTGCCGCGTCTGGGCGAACGCGACGATGGCTACGTCTCTCATGGCTGCTCCACGTCGGGCTCGCCGGTGGGGGCGAACCAGCGGATGTTCGCCATGGACGCCGTGCGTTCGTGCTCGGGAACCCACACGGCCTTGACGCGCATGCCCTGGCGTACCTCGTGTGCGGGTACGTCCCCGATCAGGGCGATCATGGGGATGTCGCTCCCGTCGAGCAGGATGTACGCCGACACGAACGGCACGTCGGGGGCGCGCGGGTCGGGCAGGTTGTTGATGGCGAACGTGGTGATCGTCCCGGTGTCGGGGAGTTCGAGCGTCTCCGGGATGGCGCTGCCGCATTCGGGGCAGGCCAGCCGGTACGGCACGTACACCTTGGCGCAGGTGTCGCACCGGCCGCCGAGGAGCACACCGCGTTCGACGCCCCGCAGGAAGACGCGGAGCGCGCCGCCCGCCTGGAGGCGGTATTCGGTGCGTACGTCGGCCACGATCTCGGTGACCTCGGGCACGAAACACGCGATGTCGGTGATGCGCCCGGTGGGGCGGTCGTTCCAGACGGGCCAGACCCGCATGCCCGCCCGCACCTTTTTGGGATCACTCGCGTCCACGGCGTGCACGAGGGCGGTGTCGGCGCCGTCGAGCCTGATGAGCGCCCACGCGAAGGGCCGGTCGAGCGGGTGGCCGGGGCGCGGCTCGGGCACGAACGCCCACGTCGTGACCGTTCCCGCCGGGCCGACCTCGACGAACTCGCCGGTGACCGGCTCGCCCGTCATGGGGTCGTACTCGAGGGGCGGCACGAGCACCTTGCCCTCCTTCGTGCGCACCCCGACGATGCGGCGGGCTCGCAACTCGCTGAGGAACCGGCCGATCACCGGGCCCGTGGTGCGCGTGTAGCCGCCGGGGAACTCCAGGACGTGCCGGGCGACCAGCGGATCAGATGGCACGGTCGTGTCCCTCCCAGTACGGGGCGCGTAGCCTGCGTTTGAGCAGCTTGCCGTTGGGCTCGCGGGGCATCTCCGCGATGAAGTCGACGCTCTTCGGCCACTTCATCCTGGCCAGGCGGCCCTCCAGCGACGCGAGCAGTTCGGCGGCCAGTTCCGGCCCCGGCTCGACGCCGGGCGCGGGCTCGACCACGGCCTTGATCTGCTCGCCCCACTCCTCGTCAGGGATGCCGAACACGGCCACGTCCGCCACCTTCGGGTGGACCATGAGCTCGTTCTCGATCTCGGCCGGGTAGATGTTGGCACCCCCTGAGATGATCATGTCAGCCTTGCGGTCGCAGAGGTAGAGGAAGCCGTCCTCGTCCAGGTATCCGATGTCGCCCACGGTGAAGTAGTCGTCGAGCCGGTTGGCGGCGGTCTTGCCGGGGTCGCCCTTGTACTCGAACGGCACGCCCATCATCTTCATGTAGATCGTCCCTGGGGTGCCGGCCGGCACCGGCTCGCCCTGGTCGTCCACGACGAGCAACTCGCTGATGGGCCAGGCGGAGCCCACCGTGCCGGGGTGCGCCTTCCAGCCCTCGGGCGTGGCCAGGGTGCCGCCGCCCTCGGTGGCCGCGTAGTACTCGTACACGCAGTCGCCCCACCACTCGAGCATCGCCCACTTCACCGGGACGGGACAGGGCGCGGCGGCGTGGATCATCCACCTGAGAGAGGACAGGTCGTACGCGCGCCGGGTCTCCTCGGGCAGCGCGAGGAGCCGCTTGAAGTGGGTCGGGACCATGTGGGAGCTGGTGACGCGGTGCCGCTCGCACAGCCGCAGCATCTCCTCGGCGTCCCACCGGTCCATGTAGACGAGTGTGTGGCCCATGTGCAGGGCGGTCCCGCCGAACTGGGTCACCGCCGTGTGGTAGCTCGGCGAGGTCACCAGGTGGACGTTGGGGCGGCCGGGCGTGACGCCGAACAACCCGAGCAGCCCCGTCATCAGCTCGGCCGACTCGTCGGGGTCCAGCCCGTTCAGGCGACGTCGGACGCCCTTGGGCTTGCCGGTGGTGCCCGAGGTGTAGTGCATGGTGGCGCCGGCGGTGCGGTCCTCGGGCGCGGTGCCGGGCTGCCCGTCGGTCAGCTCGCGGGCGGGGCGGAAGCCGGTGGCCCGCTCGCCCAGGACGAACCTGCGCTCGGGCTCGATCGCCTCGGCGCCCCTCGCCCCCTCCTGGAGGAAACGCGGGTGCACGAAGAAGGCCTTCGCCTCGCTGTCGGACACGATGTACGCGATCTCGGGGCCGGTCAGGTGCCAGTTGACCGGGGTGTAGTACCACCCGGCCTGCAGCGCGGCCAGGTAGAGGACGAGACCGTCGGCTCCGTTCGGGGCCAGGCCGCAGATGCCGTCGCCGGGTTTCAGCCCGAGGGCGCGCAGGCCGTGCACGAGCCGGTTGGAGCGGGCGACCAGGTCACCGGCGCGGTGCTCCGTACCGTCGGGATCCACGGCAGCGATCCACTCGGGATCGGCCTGCGCGAGCCTCCAGAAACCGAGCGTCCCCATGCACTTCCCCCTGTCCAGGGCCTCCACGCCGTGGAGGCGGGTTCGGTCGCTTCGATGCCGCCGCCTTCCCCGCTCCGTCACGGGGGCTGAATAGGAACCTGTTCTCGTTTGATAGGGGGAGCGTATCCTGGGGCGAAAGTTTGTAGCAAGCGCTTGATACAGGGATTCGGAGGCATCCGTGGAGCTCCTGCCGATCAGCACTCCCCACTGCCGGGTCGAACGCGACGGCCACGTCCTGACCGTCACCATGAACCGGCCGGAGGCCCGCAACGCGCTCTCCTCGGACATGCTGGTCGGCCTGGCCTCGGCCTGGGCGTACGCGTCGGCCGAGCCGGAGATCCGGGTCGCGATCCTCACCGGCGCCGATGGCACCTTCTGCTCCGGGGCCGATCTCAAAGCCATGGGACAACAGTCCACCGACCCGGCGGTCCAGGCCAGAGCCGCGCGCATCCCCAACTTCCACTGGAAGGGGCTGCTGCGCGAGGACCTGCCCACCAAGCCGGTCATCAGCGCCGTCGAGGGACACGCGGTCGCGGGCGGCACGGAACTGCTGGTGGGCACCGACCTGCGGGTGGTGGCGGAGTCGGCCACGCTCGGCCTGTTCGAGGCAAGACGTGCCTTGTTCCCCATGGGCGGCAGCGCCGTACGGCTGGCCCGGCAGATCCCGTACTGCCACGCCATGGACCTGCTCCTCACGGGCCGCCCGATCACGGCGGCGGAGGCCCTGTCCATGGGCCTGGTCAACCGGGTGGTGCCCGACGGCCAGGCGCTCACGGCCGCCCGCGAGCTGGCCGAGGACGTCGCCGTCGCGGGCCCGCTGGCCGTGCAGGCGATCCTGCGCACCTACCGCGACACGCTCGGCCTGGCCGAGCCCGAGGCGCTGAAGGTGTCGGACGAGCTCGGCTGGCCGGTGATCGGCTCCGAGGACGCCAAGGAGGGCACCCTCGCCTTCCGCGAGAAGCGTCCGCCGATCTATCGCGCCCGCTAGCCCCCGGTGATGCGGCCGAGGCGTTCCAGCGCCTCGGCGTACTCCTCCAGCAGCCCGAACACCACGTCCTTCGTCGACCTGACCTGGTTGGTCACGCCGATGACCTGGCCGGCGGGGAACGTGGCCAGCTCCGACACGTCCGAGCGGCCGATGCGGCGCAGCGCGTCCGACACCAGCATGAACTGCAGCGGCATCGGCAGCGTGCCCGGCGACTCCTCCGACTCCCACGCCTCGGTCCACTCGTTCCTGAGCAGCCGCGCGGGCTTGCCGGTCCAACTGCGCGAGCGCACCGTGTCCCTGGACGTGGCCGCCAGGATGCGCTGCTTGGCCATCTCCGGCGTGTCCGCCTCCTCGACCGTGAGCCACAGGGATCCGGTCCACACGCCCTCCGCCCCCAGCGCCATCCCCGCCGCCATCTGGCGGCCGTTCCCGATGCCGCCCGCCGCCAGGACGGGCACGTCCACGGCGTCCACCACCTGCGGGATCAGCACCATCGTGGAGATCTCGCCGGTGTGCCCGCCGGCCTCCGTCCCCTGGGCGACGACGACGTCCACGCCGACGTCCACCTGCTTGAGCGCGTGGCGGGGCGTCGAGGCGAGCGCGGCGACCTTGACGCCCCGCGCGTGGGCGAGGTCCACCACGTCGGCGGGCGGCGGGCCGAGCGCGTTGGCCAGCAGCGCGATCGGGTGCCGCAGGGCCACCTCGACCTGCGGCCTGGCCGTGGCGTCCGTCCAGCCGAGCAGCACGCGCCCCGGGTCGGCGTCCGAGGACAGCGGCGGCACGCCGTGCCTGGACAGCAGACCCTCCACGAACGCGCGGTGCCCGTCGGGGATCATCGACTGGAGGCGGCCGACCAGTTCCTCGGGGGCGAAGTCCGCGCCCTCGTACGACGCCGGCATGACGACGTCCACACCGTATGGCCTGCCGTCCACGTGGTCGTCGATCCACTTGAGCTCCATCTCGAGCTCTTCCGGCGTGAAGTAGAGCGCCCCCAGCACCCCCATGCCGCCCGCGCGGCTGACGGCGGCCACCACGTCCCTGCAGTGGCTGAAGGCGAAGATCGGGAGGTCGATTCCGAACATGTCCGTGACCCGTGTCCGCATGAGCCGACGATAAGCCGGAGGCTCCGCAAACTGCAACGCGTTCTACTCTAGAATCTTCGCTCTGTCCCGCACCGGGACAGCCGGCCATTGACGCGCGGCGGAGACCGTCGTACAAGTGTGGCAACGACGTCCACGGATTCCTCCCACCCGTCCGAGGCGCGCGGTGCCACCCGGCGCCGCCCGTTCCTCGTGCGCACCCGCTTCCGCTGGACGAGAGGAACACACCGTGGCCACGACCCCCTTCGCAGGCGCGCTGGCTCCGGTGACCGAGGAGGTCACCGCCTACGGCCTTGATGTCACCGGCCGCATCCCGGCCGAGCTCAACGGCCGCTATCTCCGCAACGGCCCCAATCCGCTCAGCCTCGGCGACCTGAGCGCCACCCGCCTGTTCGTGGGCGAGGGCATGATCCATGGCGTGCGGCTGCGCGACGGCCGCGCCGAGTGGTACCGCAACCGCTGGGTGCGCAACGCCGAGGTCGCCCGCCGGCTCGGCGAGCAGCCCAGGCCCGGGCCCGTCCACGCCGGCATGGACTTCGCGGCCAACACCCACGTCATCGGGCTGGCCGGACGCACGTTCGCCACCGTCGAGGCGGGCGCGCTGCCGTACGAGCTGAGCTACGAGCTCGACACCATCGGACCGTGCGACTTCGACGGCGGCCTGCCCGGCGGCTTCGCCGCCCACACGCACGCCGACCCGGCCACCGGCGAACTGCACGCCGTGGCCTACTTCTACGGCTGGGAGCACCACCAGCACCTCGTGATCGACCCCCAGGGCACGGTGACGCAGGTGCGCCACGTCCCGATCGCCGACGCACCCATGGTGCACGACTTCGCCCTCACCGAACGGTACGTCGTGATCTACGACCTGCCCGTGACGTTCAGCATGGCCCGCGCCGCGAGGGGCGCCCCGCTGCCGTACGCGTGGAACGACGCCCACGCCGCCCGGCTGGGCCTGCTCTCCCGGGCGACAGGCGAGGTGCGGTGGTTCGAGGTGGAGCCGTGCTGGGTGTTCCACACGCTCAACGCCTACGACGACGGTGACGAGGTGGTCGTCGACGTGGTCCGCTACCCGAAGCGGTTCGTGCGCGCGCAGCTGGACCGGGGCGGCGCGCCCACGCTCGACCGGTGGCGGATCGACGTCGGCTCGGGCAAGGTCTCCGAGACGCGGCTGGACGACCGGCCGCAGGAGTTCCCGCGCATGGACGAGCGCCGCACCGGCCGCCCCTACCGCTACGGCTACACCTCGGCCACCGCCGACCTGTACGACGCGATCTACCCCACCGACGCCGAGCCGGAGGACCTGCCCGACGAGGCGTTCGACAACCTGCTCATCAAGCACGACCTGCAGCGCGGCACGCAGGAGGCGCGGCAGGTCGGGCGGGGCGCGTACGTGGGCGAGCCGCTGTTCGTCGCCTCAGGTGAGGCCGAGGACGACGGCTACGTGCTGTCCTTCGTCAACAATCCGGCCAGGGGAGCGGCCGACCTGGTGATCCTGTCCGGGCAGGACTTCACCGGCGACCCCGTCGCCACGATCCACCTGCCGGCCCGGATCCCCTTGGGCTTCCACGGGAGCTGGATCGCCGACTGAGGAGCGGGCCCCGCCGTCAGGCGTTCCGCGTCCGCAAGCGGGACATGAGGAGCGCGGCGACGATCGCCAGCAGCCCGAGCACCAGCAACACCACCGGGATGGTCACCTTGAGCAGCGTGATCTGGTTCTTGGCGGCGGTGGCCTTGCCCACCAGTTCCTCCACCGTCTCCGGGGTGAACGTGACGTCGGCGACCAGGGCCTTGCTCCGTTCGACGCCGTCCTGGGTCTTGAACGTCTCGTTGCGGCTGATGTCCTGCTTGACCACGCCGCCGGTCATGGGCTCCACGTAGTGGGTGTCGACGCTCTCGTACCATCGGTCGAGCTTGACCTCGCCCTCCTCGTCGAGGCCGACGAACGACCCGGGAAGGTTGACTGTGTCGATCTTGGTCGGCGGCACCTTCTGCTGGAACTTGTAGACGGGCAACCCGTTGACGGTGTCCTCGCCGACGAAGGTGGCCTCGAAGGCGCCCTTGGCCGTCTGGTTGTAGAACTTGTAGGCCTTCTTCTCCACTCCGATCGGGTAGAGGTAGATCTGTCCCTCCAGTTCCACCGGCTCCTCGTTGACCCTGGTCCCGCAGCAGGTGACGCCGACGCCGGTGCGCCGGTCGAACGCGCTGCGGCGCTCGGAGATGTCGATCTGCCTCTTGTGGGTGACGTCGTCCACCACGCTGAACTCGTCCCACACCACGCGGGAGTCGGTGGCCTGCGCCACGTCGCCACGGGTGGTGACGATCATCCTCAGGTCGGCGGTCACCACCTTGCCCTCGGCGACGGAGAAGTACTGGGCGTCCTTGGCCTCCAGCTCGCTCTCCTGGTACTGGTCGGCGGGCGACACGAGGACCTTGTCGGCCACCCAGAACCGGGTCAGGCCCGCCGACATGAGCAGGAACGACGCTATGGCGACAAGGACGAGGACCGGTGTGCGTCCCATTCAGAGACCTCCTGACGGTCGGGCCGGAACAACAGTCGTCCCCGAACGGCGAACCACGGTTGAGACTCAGTCACATGATCGCTACCGGAAAGTAGCATCTGCCGCCATGACATCGCAGCCACTTCCCCGTAACAATCGGAACAGGTTCTACCGACTGTTGTCATAACGGAATGTTGCGGTGTGCGCCACGACCCGGCCGAGCCTCCGCGAGCGCACGCCGGACCGCACCCCGGGTCTTCGCCGGTTCGACGATCTCGTCCACCACGCCCAGTTCGAGCGCCCGGCCCAGTCCGCCGGCCCGCTCGGCGTGCTCCGCCGCGAGCCTCGCCTCCAGCGAGGCTCGCTCGTGCTCGGACGCCTCCGCCAGCCGGCGCCGCCCGAGCACGCGCACCGCCGCGGTCGCGCTCATCACCCCGATCTCCGCGCCAGGCCAGGCCAGCACCCGGGTCGCGCCGAGCGCCCGGGAGTTCATCGCGATGTACGCGCCCCCGTACGCCTTACGGATGATCACGGTGACGCGCGGCACCGTGCACTCGGCGAAGGCGTGCACCAGCTTGGCCCCGCGCCGCACCACACCCTCGTGCTCCTGCCTGGCCCCGGGCAGATAGCCGGGCACGTCCACCAGCACGACCAGCGGCACGCCGAACGCGTCGCACATACGCACGAACCGCGCGGCCTTGTCGGCCGACAGGGCGTCCAGGCAGCCACCCAGGCGCACGGGATTGTTGGCCACCACGCCCACCGTCCGCCCGGCGAACCTGCCCAGCGTGGTGACGATGTTCGGCGCCCACCGGGGGTGCAGTTCCACGCCCGGCTCGTCCAGCAGGCGTACGACCAGCGGCCGGACATCGTACGCGCGCCGCGGTGAGACGGGCAGCATGCCCGACAGGTCCACGTCCGCGGCGTCCGTCCGGATCAGGCCCTGGCGTGCGAGCAGCGTGGCCAGGCGGCGCGCCTCCCGATAGGCGGCCTCCTCGGTGGCGGCCACCACGTGGGCCACGCCACTGCGGGTGCCGTGCTGCTCGGGCCCGCCGAGCGCCTCCATGTCCAGCCGCTCCCCTGTCACGCTCTCCACCACGTCGGGGCCGGTGACGAACAGCCTTCCCGACGCGGCCATCACCACCACGTCGGTCAGCGCGGGACCGTACGCCGCCCCGCCGGCGGCGGGCCCGACCACCACGGACACCTGCGGCACGACTCCCGACGCGCGGGTCATCGCCGCGAAGACCTGACCCACCCCGTGCAGGGACCCGACACCCTCCGCCAGCCGGGCGCCGCCCGAGTGCCACACGCCGATGATCGGCAGCCGTTCGCGCAGCGCCAGGTCGTAGGCGCGGACGATCTGCTCGCACCCTTCACCGCCCAGCGCCCCGCCCTGCATCCTGGCGTCGCAGCAGAACGCCACGGCCGGGACGTCGCCGGCCCGCCCCCACGCCACCACGACGTCGCCCGAGCCTGATCCGAGCAGGCGCATCGAGCCGGGATTCAACAGCTCGGCCAGGCGACCCACCGGGTCGCGCGGGTCGGCCGGCGCGTCAGGGCTCCGGTCCTCAGGGCCGTCGGAGGTCGACACGTCCTCTACCTCGTTCGCAGGACCGAGCGCCGGAACAGGTGGAGCGAAACCGCCGTGACCGCGACCCCCATGGCCAGCAGCACGGCGGCGGGCGTCATGGCGCCGTCGAGACCCCGCTGCGGCAACGCCAGCAGCGCGTCCATGGCCCAGGCGTGCGGGAAGACGTGCCCGGCGTCCCGCAACAGCGGCGGCACGATGAGCAGCGGCCACATGCAGCCGCCGAGCATGCCGAGCACGATGCCGATCGGCGGCCCCAGCGCCGCGGCCTGCATCCCGGTCCCGGCCAGGCCGCCCACCAGCATGGCGACCCCCGTCGAGACCAGGCAGAAGGCCGCCACCACCAGCAGCACGCCGGCGGGCGGCCCCCACTCCACCCCGAACAGCAGGGCCGTCACCACCACCACGAGCAGCGCCTGGAGCAGGGCGATCACATAGCGGCTGAGCACCTCGCCGGCCAGCAGCACCCATGGCCGCACAGGCGCGGCCAGGCTCCGACGGCTGATGCCCAGCCGCCGCGTCTCCACCAGCGAGCCCGCGACCGCCGCCGAGTTGATGAAGGTGAAGAGCACGAGGTTGGCCGGGGCGGTGTAGGCGAACCCGAGCCGCAACGTCTCGGCTCCCGGGACCACGCGCACGTCGGAGAAGATCGGATCCGTCCGGGCCACCACGAGGTCCACCTGCGCGGGCGAGGCGCCGAGCCGCCCGGCCATCCGCTCCGCACCGGCCAGCGCACCGTACCGGCCGAGCACGGCGTGCACGTTGTTGCGTACGACCGCCGCCTCGCCGCTGCCGTCCACCAGGTAGAACGGCAGCCGCACGGCACGGTCGCCGACCCCATCCGGCAGCACCAGGCCGGCCACCAGGGAGCCCTGCCCGATCTGGCGGCGCAGCTCGGCCACCCCGGCAACGCGGACCACGGTCAGCTCGGGATGCTCGGCGAAGCGAGCGACCAGCTCTCCCGAGCCCGCGCCCTCGACGACCAGGCCCAGCCGCAGCCGCTGCCCGTCCCCGGCGTGCCCGCCCAGTGCCAGCCCGACGACGACGATGATGACGAACGGCAGGATCACCATGAAGAAGAGCCCGATGCGGTCACGACCCTGCCGCCGCAGGTTGGCCGCGACCAGCGCGGACAGGACGTGCACGGCTGCCAGACGGCTCACGTGAGCCCCTTCCTGAAGCGCACGGCGACGACCGCCGCGAAACCGACCGCGATGACCGCCAGGGCCGCGAGCGGGCCTCCGAGGTCGCTGAGCCCTCCGCCCGTGGTGAGGATGGAGAACCCGCGCGTGGCCCACCCGTTCGGGGTCAGCAACGAGACCCACTGCATGTACTCCGGCATCCGGTACAGATTGATCAGATTTCCGCCGAGCACGGCGAAGGTGAAGGCGAGCACGAGCAGCGAGCCCTCCGCCTCGCCGCCGGTGCGGGGCCCGGAGACCAGCGCCATCGTGAGGCCGGTCGCCGCCAGCGCGAACACCGTGAACAGGAGCACCACGCCCAGCGGGTCACCCCAGTCGGCGCCGAAAAGCAGCACCGACGAACCCCAGGTGACGAGCATGCCGAGCAGCGCGAACAGGAAGCCCACCAGCCCCTTGGCGGCCACCACCGCCAGCGCGGCGACGGGCGCCGCCCGCGTCCGCGCCAGCGTGCCGAGCCGCCGCTCGGCGAGGAGGCTGCGCGCGGCCACGGCCACCGCGAAGAAGCCGAAGAGCAGCGCCATGCCCGGCCCGTAGTAGGCCGCCGCGACGGCGGAACCGCCGGGCATGACGTGCTCGTCCAGCGTCAGCCCTGGTTGTCGCGCATGGTCGCGTTCGGCCTCCGACCTCGCCTCGTCCGCCGGGAGGCCGGTGGCCACGGCCACCCTGGCGGCCAGCGTGACGGCGTACACCTCGGCGGAGACCCGCTCCACCACACCCCTGGCCGCGATGCCGCCTCGCGCGCCCTCGGCCGGGGTGAGGATCGTCAGCGACTGCCCGCCCGACCGCTGCACGGTGGCCCCGAAGTCGCGCGGGAAGATCACCGCCGCTTCGACGTCGCCGTCCCTGAGCGCCTGCTCGGCCGCCTCCTCGGTGGGCAGCCTGCGCAGGTCGACCGAGGCCGCGACTTCGGGCGAGCCGGCGACCTCGTCGATGACGAAGGCGGACAACTCGCTGCCGTCCAGGTCCACCACGCCGAGCACGCCGCCGGCCACCGGGTCGGCGCGTCCCAGCGCGAAGCTGAACAGCGAGGCCAGCACCACCGGCGCCACCAGGACGACCAGCAGCGCCGTCCAGTCGCGCAGCCGCGCGACCAGCTCCCGGCCGCTCATGACGAGGATGATCCGCATCGCACAGTCCGATCAGTCGCGCAACGAGGTGCCGGTCAGGTGCAGGAAGACCTCTTCCAGGCTCGGTCTCACAGCCGCGGTCCTGACCACGGCGGCCACGCCGTTCAGCGCCTGGAGCACGTCGGGCAGCCGGTCGGCGCCCTCGGTCCAGGTGACCAGGAGCAGCCGCGGGCGGTGGTCGGCCACGGTCACGGCCACCCCGGAAAGCGCGGCGACCGCCACGCCCGCCGCCTGCACGTCCCCGTCGACCTCCACCTCGGCCCGGCCGCCCGGCGAGAGAGTGGCCATCAGCTCCTCCGGCCGCCCCTCCGCGATGATCCGGCCCCGGTCGATGATGCCGACCCGGTCGCAGACCCGCTCGACCTCCTCCATGTAGTGGGAGGTGTAGAGGACGGTCGTGCCCCCAGCGACCAGCCGCTCGACGCTCTCCAGGATGGCGTTGCGGCTCTGCGGGTCCACGCCGACCGTCGGCTCGTCCAGCACCAGCACCTTCGGCTCGTGCACCAGGCCGGCCGCGATGTTGACGCGGCGCTGCATGCCGCCCGAGTACGTGCCCAGCCGCTCGTCCGCCCGGTCCGCCAGGCCCACCACGTCGAGCACCTCGGCCACCCGCCGGCGCAACCGCTGCCCCCGCAGGCCGAACAGCCGGCCGAAGTACCGCAGGTTCTCCCGCCCGGTCAGGTCGGGGTAGAGAGCCACCTCCTGCGGCACGTAACCGACGAGCCGCTTGGCACGCAGCGGGTGACGCGCCATCTCGTGGCCGTGCACCCGTACCGTGCCGCTGTCAGGGATGAGCACGCCGACCACCATCTCGATCGTGGTCGACTTGCCCGAGCCGTTCGGGCCCAGCAGCCCGTACGCCTCCCCTTCGGTCACCGAGAACTTCAGCCCGTCCACCGCGAGCAGGCTGCCGTACCTCTTCACCAGCCCCTCGCACTCCAGCGCCGCGGTCAGCACGTACCCTCCTCGACGAGCACCGCCATGGCCACGATGTGATCGCCGCTGTGGCCCCACAGGGCCGCGCCGCGCAGCCCGCGCGCCCGCACGGCGCAGCCCGTCAGCCGCGTGCTCACCGCGCCGGTGGCCGCGCCGAACGCGCCTGCGGCGTCCTCCAGCAGGTCCCGCGCGGCCGGCCAGGCCGGGCCACCGGCGTTCAGACCATGCCAGTCGAACGGGTACGTCCTGCCGCCGACGGCCTTGATGAGGCACTCCTTCACCGCCAGGCAGGCGGCCACGCCCGCGGGCCGGCTCCCCCACTCGGACAGCTCGGCCTCCGAGCAGACCTTCGCGGAATAGGCCTCACCCCAACGGGCCATGGCCCGCTCGACCCGCTCCGGCTGGAGGGCGTCCACGCCCATGAGCACGTTCATGACGCGGCGGGACCGTAGGCCAGGTCGAACTCGGCGGCGAAGTCGCGCATGATCTCGGTGTAGCGTTCCGGGCGCTCGACCATGGGCACGTGGCCGGAGTCCTCTATCACCACGAGGCGATGGTTGGAGTGGGTCCCGGCGACCTCGGCCCACGACCCGACCGGGGTGGTGAGGTCGTGGGCTCCCCAGAGGTTGAGCACCGGGCAGCGCACCTGCCGCAGGGCGGCACGCATGTCATAGCGCCGCATCGCCTTGATGCCCCGGCTGACGCCCAGGATGCCCTCCCGGCACTCGAAGATGTTCTTGGTCTTCTCGTACTGCTCGTCGGTCAGCGCCGCCCGGCCGCCGTGGAAGAGTGACGAGACCAGGCGCTCGCCGTAGTCCGCCGTGAACATCGTCCGGCCCTGCGGATGGTCGTTCTTGATGCCCAGGTTCGGGTCGGGCGACAGACCGGGGGTGCCGGTCAGCACCAGCGCCCGGACCCGCTCAGGCACGGCGACCGCCGTGTCCATCGCGACGGCCGCCCCCATGGAGGCACCACAGACGATCATGTCTTGGATCCCGGCGGCGTCGCACGCCTCCTCCAGAGCCGCCCGCACCTTGGGGATGGTGCCCGACACCTCCGGCCGCATGGCGATCGCCTCGACCACGCGCGCGACCGGACGACCGTCCTCGGCGAAGGCGCGGAACTGGTCGTCCCACATCCAGTCCCCGGCGAACATGCCCGACATCAGGACGATCGTCGGGCCGGTGCGGGTTCCGGGCAGGTGCTCCAGGGTGAAGCCGTTCATGGTCGCTCCTCGGTTCAGAGAAATGGGCGTCCGCGCGGGGTCCACTCGCACGTGCAGCCCCGCTCGAAGCCGGTGCCGGTCCGGTCCTCGCTCAGCACGCCGCAGGCCGGGCAGCGTACGGCCTCCATCAGCCGCAGCGGGCTCCACACGCTGACCGTCCCGGCCGTGCAGAGCCCGGAACGGTAGAAACGCCGCACGGCCCGCTGATGCGGCTTCATATTCACGGCGCGGACGGATTCGGGACGGTCGAAGGCGCTCATCGTGTAGATGTGGCCGCCGACGATCGTGGTGGTGGCGCCCAGGAAACCGCGGGCGTTGCGCAGGCTCGCGCCCACCGCCAGGCTGAGCATGCTGACCTGCTCCTCCTGCTGCTCGTCGGCGACGTCCAGCCGGGTCATGACCAGCACGCCCGGCCGCTCGGCCCCGGCGCCCGCCAGGCGCGAGCCGAGCCCGTACTGCCAGCCGTGCATCGCCGGCGGCGACACCACGACCCGGATGCCGAGCCTGTCGAGCAGCGAGACACGGTCGAAGGCGCGCAGCACCCGCACCTGGTCACCGTCGCAGCGGACCACGTCGGTGCCGCTGATCGTGGCGGTCGCGCCACTCGGCCTGGCGCCGAGATAACGACCGAGATGCTGGACGTGCAGCGTCCAGCAGAGCACGGCGTGGTCCGGCCCCGCCGCCTGCGCGTCGATGCCGAACTTCAATCCGGGGAACGCCTCGAACAGCGCGGCGGCGTGCGCCCGCAGCTCCTGCCCCGACACGGGCCCCTCGGTGCCCGGGGCGTCGAACCGGTCGGCCGTGGCCGCGACCCGCGCGGGGTCGTTGCCGTTCCACGCATCCATGTGCAGGATGGCGGCTGCCTGCGCGTCCACCACTCACCCTCCGTCCGTAGTCCAGGTCACCAGGGCCACCGCCACGGCGACCCGCGCGGTGTGGCTCACCGACACCTGGATTCTTCTCACGCCCGCGCCGGCCGCCAGCTCGGCGTAGTCCGCGCCGAGCGTGACCTCCGGCGGATGGCCGTGCGGGCAGGCGTGCCCGCGCGGGCAGCCGGGCGGTACCGAGGGCAGGACCTCCACGCCGGTCAGCGGGGCGGGCGGCGTGTCGTAGCCGAGCGCCGTGGTCACCGCGTGCTTGGCCGCGAGCCTGCCGCCCCACGAGGCGAGCGTGGACCGGGCGGCCGAACGCATCCGCTCCTGCCGGGTGAAGACCTCCTCCAGGGCGAGTGGCCGTACGAGCGCGGCGGGCTCGCTCATTCCACCGAGGTCGACCCGCGCCCACGACCATCGCCCGGTCCCGGCCGCGACCACAGGCCCGGCCGCGACCGCCGGACCCGCCCCGCTCACCGCACGCCCGCTTCCCGCACGCCCGCCTCCCGTGCGCCCGCCTCCCGCGGGCCCGGTCTGGCCGGGTCGGCCGGGTCGGCCGGGCGCAGGCGAGCGACGTTCCTCGGCCAGGCTGGGTCGGACATGCTCACGCAGCGCAGCCCGGCGGCCCGAGCCAGGCCGGTCAGCGTCCTGCTGTCGCCCACCTCGACGCAGTCCCGCACGCCCAGGTCAGCGGCGGCGCGCAGCGCCCCGGCCCACAGGACACGGCCGGTGAGCTGGGCCGTCAGCCCGCGCCTCATCTCCTCCGCGTCGGTCGCCGGCAGGCCGGTGGCGTTGAGCAGCACCGGGCAACGCGGCGGGCGCAGCCGCTCGCCCGCCACCCGCTCCGCCCACTCCCTGGCCACCTCGGACATGAGCGGGCTGTGGAAGGCGTGGCTCACGCTGAGCGGCGTCATCTTCCGCGCTCCCCTCTCCATGGCCAGCACGCCGAAGCGGTCCATCGCGTCCGGAGAGCCGGACACCACGACATGGTCGGGCCCGTTCTCGATCGCCACGGCCAGCGAGCCGCCGGGGCCCGCGAGCGCCACGAGCTCCGCCGCCTCGGCCGGGGTCAGGCCGAGCACGGCCGACATCACTCCGGCCCGCCGGACCCGCGCCATGAGCCGCCCGCGGGCCTCCACCAGCCGCAGCGTGGCGGCGAAGTCCAGGACCCCCGCCGCGTGCAGCGCGCTCAGCTCGCCCACGCTGTGCCCGGCGACCACGTCCGGCTCCAGCCCGGTGGCCCTGAGCGCGGCCAGCGCCGCCAGGTTGCACGCCGTCACCGCGGGCTGCGCGTTCTCGGTGCTGATCAGCGCCGGCTGCGGCCCCCGCGCGCACAGAGCGGCCAGGTCCCTGCCGAGCACGTCTCCGGCCTCGGCGAGAGCCGCCATGGCGGCCGGATGACGGCGGAACGTCCGGCCCATGCCCACGCGCAGCGTGCCCTGCCCGGGAAAGAAGCATGCGAGCATCGGTCCTCCTTCTAGAAGCGGCGGCGACGGCCGGCTGCGGGCAGCACGCTCTCGTGGCTGCCGAGGAAGTCCAGCAGCAGATCGCCGAGGGGGCCCGGCGCGTCGAGCGGTATCCAGTGGCCCGCGCCGTCGATCCGCTCATACCGCCACGGACCGTGGACGAAGCGGGCCGAGCCGGTCATGGCCTCTTCGGAGATCAGCCGGTCGCCCGACGACCAGACACCGAGCGTGGGCGCGTGGACGGGCAGCGTGGCCCTGGCGGGGGTCAGTTCGAGGGCGGGCGCCAGATTGGCGCGGTACCAGTTGAGTCCCGCCGTCAGCGCCCCCGGGCGGGCCAGGTCGGCCACGTAGCGCTCGACGTCGCCCTCCTCGGCCACGATCTGCCGCATCAGCCGCCAGTCGTCCGCCCGCAGCAGCTCCTCGGCCACGTCGGGGAACTGGAACAGCAGCACGTACCATGACCTGGCCCGCTGCTCTATGGAGGGCGACAGGCCGGTCGCCGGGTGCCCTACCGACAGGGCGACCAGGTGGTCCACCTTGGCCGGCATCATGGAGGCGTACATCCAGGCCACCGCGGCGCCCCAGTCGTGTCCCACCACGTGGGCCCGCCCGCCGGCGAAGAGAGCCGCGATCTTGGCCACGTCGCTGACCGCCATCGGCAGCCGGTACGCGGCCACGTCCGCCGGCCTGGACGACGCGCCGAATCCGCGCAGGTCCGGCGCGATGACCCGGTACCCCTCGGCGACCAGCCGGGGAATCTGGTGCCGCCACAGCGCCGCCGAGTCGGGAAACCCGTGCAGCAGGATGACCGGCCGCCCCTCGCCCGCGACGGTGACCGCGAGGTCGAGACCGTTGACCTTGACCACTTCCACGCTGTGGCTCATGGTGCCTCCTCGGTCCCCCAGCGGTTCCAGAAGGTGCGTTCGCCGGCCGGGACCCGGGGGGCGGGCCGGAAGTCGGTGCCGACGGTGTAGGCCACCGGCAGCACGCAGATCGGCGTGACGACCTCGGGGATGCCGAGGAGCTCGGCGAACGGGCCGGGGAACATCAGGTTCATGCAGGTGATGGTGCTGCCGAGGCCCCGGCTTCTGAGCGCGAGCTGGAAGGACCAGATGGCCGGGTAGATGGAGCCGTAGAAGTTGCTGGCCATCATCGCGCCCATGCGCGAGCGCGAGCGGATGTCGTCGGGGTCGAACCGGTAGCCCCGCCCGGTCCACTCGGCGTCGATCCTGCCGATGTCCGGCGGCCTGCCCACCATGCAGGGCACGACCAGCACCGGGACCTTGGCGATGAGCTCCACCACGGAGTCGGCCGAATCCTGCAGGCGCCGGTTCTCCGCCTCCCTGCGGCCCCTGCGGGAACGGGTCCCCCGGTAACGGTCCAGCCACCGCGCCTGGCGGAACTGCTCGGCGACGCCCAGCCGCACCTTCTCCTCGGTGATGACGATCCACCGCCAGTGCTGGAGGTTCTGCGCGGTGGGTGCCTGTACGGCCAGTTCCAGCGCCTCGCGCACCACCTCCGCCGGCACCGGCCGCTCGACGTCCAGGCGCCTGCGCACCGAGCGCGTCGTCGTCAGCAGCCGATCGACCTCGCCCAGGTCGAAGAGGGACGCCCGGCCGGCGACCGTCATGCCGGTCCTCCGAGCACTACCGCTCCACGGACGGAGCCGATCGCGCCGGTCAGCGCCACGGCCGCGGCCACGTCCGCCGTCGAACCGGGGCTGGTGACGTAGCGGGTCCGTGCGCCGATCTCGGGCTCGGCCAGCCCGTTCACCGGCGGAACGACCCCCTCGCGCACGGCGAGGGCGGCCACCGCGAGGTTCATCACGCCGGAGGCGGCCTGGCAGTCGCCGGTCAGGGCCGCCGGGGCGGTCACCAGCGCGTCCGGCAGGCAGGCGGCGAGCGCTTCCGCCTCCGCCGCGTCCTGCGACCTGCCGTCGGCGATCCCGACGGCCAGGCCCGGCTCGCGGTCGGCCCGATCGACCGCGGCGGCCAGGCTGCGCTCCACCGCCGCCGCCTCCCCGGCGGGCCCGCGCCTGGCGTGCGCGGTGCTCAGCACCCTCGCGTACGGTACGCCGCCGCGCGCGTCGCAGTGCTCGGCCGACTCCACCACCACCGCGACGGCGGCGGCGCCCGGCACCATCCCGTCCCGTCCGCGGTCGTAGGGCCGGGCCGAGCCAGTCGCCGACAGGACGCCGCCCGCGGCCAGCGCCCGGTACATCGGCTCGTTGAAACCGTCGGCGGCCAGCACGACGACCACCTCGGCCTTGCCCGCCGCGATCAGCTCCAGCGCGCAGTCCAGGGCCAGCGACGCCGACACGCCGCCGTGGCAGATGGTGGTCGTCTCGCCGCGCAGCCCCAGCGCCTGGCAGACCGCGCCGCCGGTGGCGTTCAGCACGACGCTGGAGAAGTCGAGGACGGAGGTGTGCCTGGGGTCCTTCGCCACGCTGCGGTCGAAGCCCTGCACGGCCTCGGTGGAACCACCGGCCGTGGCGAAGACCAGGCCGACCTCGTCCAGGTCGGACCTGCGCAGCGCCAGCCCGGCGTCCTCCCACGCCAGCCGGGTGGCCGCGGTGGAGAGCCGGGACAGGTTGTTCATGTGCCGCCACACGTTCCTGGGGGCGTAGGACCGCCCGTCGAGCGAGGGCGCCTGCGCGCCCGCGCCGGCGGGGTGCCATGAGGTGTCGAAGGCGGTGACGGGCGCGATGCCGGATCTGCCCTCGGCCAGGGCGGCACGCCACTGCGGCACGCCCACGCCCAGCGCGGACACCGGGCCGAGCCCGGTGATCACCGCCGGCCGCGGCGGCCGGACCGCGCGCCCGCCGCCACGCGGCTTGCGCAGGACGACCGAGACGTTGTTGCCGCCGAAGGCGTAGTTGTTGGAGACCACGACGTCGACCGGGGCGGGACGCGGCAGGTTCGGTACGAAGTCCAGGTCGGCGGCGTCGATGTCGGCCTGGTCGAACCCGGCGGTGGGCGGAACCATGTCCTCGCCCAGCGCGAGCACGCCGGCCAGCGCCTCGATCGCGCCCGACGCGCCGAGCGTGTGCCCGACGAACGACTTGACGCTGCTGATCGGCACCTGGGGAGCCCGCTCGCCGAAGACGGTGCGCATCACCTTGCGCTCCATCGCGTCGTTGGCGGGGGTGCCGGTGCCGTGGCCGCACACGTAGTCGACGTCACCGGGCTCCAGCCCGGCCTCGCCCAGCGCACGCCGCACGGCGCTCGCGCCGCCACGGCCCGTCGGGTCAGGCGCGGTCGGGTGGTGGGCGTCGGCCGACAACCCGTAGCCGGCCACCTCGGCGAGGATCACGGCTCCCCTGCGCAGCGCGTGCTCCTCCGACTCCAGCAGCAGGAACGCCGCCCCCTCGCCCAGGCTGAGCCCATCGGACCTGCTGTAGGGGCGCGTCGGGCCGGGGCTGAGCGCCTGCAACCCGTTGAAGCCCGCCGTCACGTCGAAGAGCAGCGGGTCCAGCCCGCCCGCCAGCATGACGTCCGCCTCGCCGGTCACGATCTTGTCCCTGGCCAGGCCCACCGCGTTGCCGCCGGCCGCGCAGGCGGTGCTGACCAGGATCCGCGGGCCGAGCGCCCCGATCCGCTGGGCGATGAGGTCGAGCGAGGCGTGCATGGGCCGGTAGTTCCATTCGCCTCGCGGGTTGCGGGTCTTGCGTGCCGCCACGCACCTGCCGAGGACGACGCCGAAACGTTCGCCGTCCGTCCCGCCCGGGTCCAGCGCCCCGTGCGCGATGGCCTGCTGCGCGGCCACCAGGCCCATCCGGGAGTCCCTGTCGAGCTCCAGGTCCGCGCCGGAGAGCTGGTCGATCAGCCATTCGTCGGGAATCTGGCCGGCGTACGCGGAGTCGAAGACCGCGTACGCCGGATCCTGGATGGGAGTGATCGCGCTCAGCCCCGACAGCAGCCGCACCCAGAACTCCTTGGGATTCCTGCCGCCCGAACAGACGATCCCGAGACCGGTCACGGCAACGGAATGAAACTCCACCGGTGGCCCTTTCCTAGGAGATCGGGGTGATCCAGCTCTTGGGGCGGACGTACGGCGTGTTGAGCGTCTCGACCTCCAGCCCGCCCTCGTGGTCGATCGTGAAGGGCAGCCCGGCGGCGGCGAGCGAGACCTCGATCCGCATCAGGCCCAGGACGGCGCCCAGCCGGCCGCTGACGACGGCGTGCACCACGGAGCCGACGGGCCGGCCGTCCGCGAGCACCCGGGTGCCGCGCGGCGGCGGTGTCCCGTCCGGGGCGCCGGCGAAGCCGATCGTCTGGACGGCCGCGCCGCCTTCGTACTCGGCCATCATCGCCGCACGGCCGGTGAACGACTCCTTGCCGGAGTCGACCAGCCAGTTCAGCCCTTGCGCGATCACACCGAGCTCGTCGGTCACCTCACGCTGCATGATCGGCTGCCGGATCTCCAGCATGGCCGTCTCCACCGCCTCCAGGCCCACGGGGGTGGCGTCCACGGAGGCGCTCTTCCAGAAGGCACGCGCCGTGTCGTGGTCGGCGATGACCTTGTAGCCGTATTCGCCGGTGACGCCGGTGCGGGCGAGCAGCACCGGCCTGCCGCCGAACTCCGTGTCGGCCGTCGACTCGTACGGCATGATGGACAGGCTCTCGCCGAAGACCTGGGAGATGATCCGCCAGGCGCTCGGGCCCTCCAGGCCGACGACCGTCAGCTCGCCGCTGCGGTCGACGAGCTCCACCCCGTCGTCCGCACAGGCGGTCATGTGGGCCCACAGCCGCTCACCGCCGCCGACCGAGCTCTCCAGCAGCACACCGCCGTCCCGGCCGTAGACGGTGACGATGTCCACCACCCTGCCCGGCTCGTCCAGGACCAGGCTGCAGACCGTACGCTCCCCGGCCAGGTATTCCACATCCCTGGTGAGCAGGCGCTGCAACCACTCCACGTGGTCCCCACGCACCTCGACGAGGCGGCTGGTGCCCCAGTCGATGAGGCCGACGCCGTCACGCAGGCTCTCGTACTCTTTACCTGGCTCCTCACCCGGGTCGGACATCCGCCATACGACCTCCGCTCCGGCCATGGTCTGATATTCGGCGCTGTCGGGGTGAACCGCTCGTAACGGTGACGTGCCGTGCGTCACGGTGGTCATCTGCTGCCTCCTACCGAGGTCGTACGTGCGTTGCTGGAGGGGCGATCGGAGTAGGCGGCGGTGAGCACGCCGGTGACGACCACGTCGTCCGCGACCTTGCCCTCACCGCGGAACTCGCTGACCCCGTTCGCGCCGGCGATGTGCTCGACCCTGAGGATGAGCTGGTCGCCCGGCACGATCATCTTGCGGAACCTGAAATTGCGCAGGCTCGTCAGGTAGCCGTCGACGCCGCCGCCCTGTCCTCGGCCGGCCCGCTCGACCGCGCAGGTCAGCAGCGCGAGCTGGCACATCGCCTCGACCGCGAGGACGCCGGGCAGGACGACCTTGCCCGGGAAGTGGCCGACGCACCACGGCTCGTCAGCGGTGACGTTCTTCACCCCGACCGCGCTGACACCGGGAACGACCTCGCGCGCCGCGTCGAGCATGAGCATCGGCCAGCGGTGCGGAAGGAGCCGGGCGATCTGGTCGCAGTCGAGGGCGAGCGGGGCCGCGGGGTCCGTCATGCCTGCAGTTCGAGCTCGGCCTGCCGGCGGCTGCGCCGCAGCTCCGGCTCGACCGAGTTGGCCAGGGTGCTCACCGAGCCGAACACCGAGATCTGGCTCTCGTACAGCGCCACCCCGAACTCCACCTCGATGCCGACGGCGAGTTCGAGGAAGTCGAGGCTGTCGAGCTCCAGCCCGCGCCCGAACAGCGACTGGTCGTCGGTGATCCACTCCGGGTCCATCGTCAGGTCCAGGCGCGTGACGATCATTTCCTTGATGCGGGAGCAGGTCGCGCGCCGGCGCTCGACCTCGGCGCGCATCTCCTGAATGTCCATGCTCTGTACTCCTTGTGGGTGCTGCACCGGCTACGGGAGGTCGCCGACCACGAAGCCGCCGCCATGTACGTCGTAAACCGAGCCGGTGATGTACGAGCCGCGGCTGGAGGCCAGGAAGCTCACCAGGTAGGCGACCTCCTCGGGCTGCGCCAGCCGGCCGAGGCCGATCTTGGAGCGGTAGTGTTCCCGTCTGGCCGGGGAGATTCCGTGCGTCATGTCCGTCTCCACGAACCCGGGGGCCACCACGTTGACCCTGATGCCGCGCCGGCCGACCTCCGTCGCCAGGGTCCTGGAGAAGGCGATGATGCCTCCCTTGGAGGCCGCGTAGTTCGTCTGCCCCGGCTGGCCTCCGTAGACGCCGGCGGCCGAGGAGATGGTGACGATGGAGCCGCTGCGGTGGTGCTCCATCAACCGGACGGCCTCCCGGCAGGACAGGAAGGTGCCTGTCAGGTTGACGTCCAGCACCTCGCGGAGGGTCTCCGTCCTCATGGTGATGAGGTGGCGGTCCCGGACGATGCCGGCGTTGGACACCAGCACGTCCAGGCGGCCGTACGTCTGCCTGATCCACCGGAACAACTCGCGGACCGACTCCTCGTCGGAGGCATCGGCCTTGACCACGGTGGCCCGCCCGCCCGCCGACTCGATGAGCCGGACGGTCTCCTTGGCCGCCTCCTCGTCCTGCCGGTAGGTCGCGATCACCTCCGCGCCCTCGTGGGCCAGGTCCACGGAGACGGCCCGGCCGATCCCCTTGACCCCACCGGTGACCAGGGCCACCGTGCCCGCTGGGAAGAGCATCCGGACTCCTCTCGTGCTCGAAGTGCGGGCCTGCCGTGCCGCCCGGCGCAGCGGGCGGCACGGCAGGCCCGCGGCGTGGCTAGGTGACGGCGATGGAGGCCAGTACGGGGCTGGGCGAGGGGTAACAACCCGACGGGGCGATGATCGGGTCGGGGTCGAACGGCACCACGGCGGTGACGCGCAGCCCGGGATCGGCGTAGCTGGTGCCCTTGACCTTCATCTGCACGGTTCCGGTGGTGTTGCCCGCGGTGGCGTTGATCCTGATCTGCGGCAGGGTCACGGTCGTGCCGGCGGTCAGTGGTCCGGGCACCTTGAGCGTCACGCTGTTGCTGGTGGCGGTCACCGTCGGAACGCCGGAGCCGATGTTGGAGCCGCCGGACAGGCTCGCGCCCGTCACGGCGGCGGGGCCGGTGAACTGCAGCGTCAGGGTGAAGTCGCGCAGCTCGGTGATGGGGGCGCCGCTCACCTCGGTGGGAACGGTGTACGGGGCCGACGTTCCGGTGCCCGTGAACGTGGCGAGACGTTGGACGGACGTGGGTGTGTTCGACGTGATCGTCTGCGAGGTGGTGAAGGCGATCCCGTCGAAGGGCCAGTCGGCCTGGCAGGCCAGCGACACCGGCGTGGTGGTGACCGCGGCATGGGCCGGGGCCGAGTAGAGCGTGGAAGCTGCGACAAGCGCGGTACCGACGGCCACACTTGCGATGCGGTGCGATTTCCTTATGCCCATGAATTCCTCCCGCGCTACAGAATGGAGCTGGATGATCCATGGAGGGTCCACGCCGCATACACGTCAGGTCCACACACCGGTACACGCCCAGGAAAGGGCGTTGTTCCACCGTTAGCATGCGTGGGTGTGGATATCTTCGAGGCGCTGTACACGACACGCGCCATGCGGAGGGTGAAGCCGGACCCTGTTCCCGACGAGGTTCAGCGGAGCATTCTCGACGCGGCCGTACGCGCGCCCAGCGCGGGCAACGAGCAGAGATACCGATTCGTGCTGGTGGACGACCAGGCGGTCAAGGAGCAGTTCGCCCCGCTCTACCGTGACGCGCTCGCCAGACTCTTCGCGGGCCCGTACAAGGAGCTCGCCCGCACGGCCGGGGAAATGGACGGCCGGCGTTTTCTGACCTCCGCTCGATATCTGGCGGACAATTTCGAGACGTATCCCTTGTTGCTGTTCGCCTTCTCGACGGACACCTCGGGTTCCTCGGTCTTTCCCGCCGTGTGGAGCGCCCAGCTCGCCGCCCGCGCGCACGGCGTGGGCAGCACGCTGACCACCGTGCTCGGCATCTACCACCCGACGGCGACGATGCGGATTCTGGGCGTGCCGAAGCCGGAGGGCTGGCGGCCGTCGTGCATGGTCACCTTCGGCTATCCCACCGGCCGCTGGGACGTCGCCGTCCGGCGCCCCGCCTCGCAGGTCAGCTACCGCAACCGGTGGGGAGCCGGCGTCGGCCTCGATCTCGATGAGCCTGTCTGGCGGCCGGACGCCTGATGGGCCGCTCCCGTCCCTGTCCGGCGGCCGGACGCCTGATGGGCCGCTCCCGTCCGCGCCGGCCGCGTCTCCTTCGCCGGGGGCACTCGTGAGCCGTCTGACGGACCGCCACGCGGTGGTCACCGGATCCGCCTCGGGCATCGGCTGGGAGATCGCCAGGCTGTTCCACGCCGAGGGAGCCGCGGTGTCGCTGATCGACAGCGACGCGGAAGGGGTGCGCGCCCGTGCCGCCGAACTCGGTGAGCGGGCCTTCGCCGCGTCCGCCGACGTCACCGAGGAGGTCGCGCTCGAACGGAGCCTGGACGCCGCCGTGCGCGCCTTCGGCCCGCCGCGCGTCTGCGTGAACTCCGCGGGCGTGAGCGCCTTCGGGCCGATCGCCCGGCTCACGCTGCGCGAGTGGCGCCGGGTGGTGGACGTCTGCCTGACCGGGGTCTTCCTCAGCGTCAAGCACGAGGCCCGGCGCATGACGGGCGGCGGGTCGATCGTGAACATCGCCTCGCTCACCGCGCGCCGGCCCGCCGAGGGCTTCGCCGCCTACTGCGCCGCCAAGGCGGGCGTGGAGATGCTCACCCAGGTCGCCGCGATGGAGCTGGGAGCCGCGGGCATCCGGGTCAACGCGCTGGCCCCGGGGGTGGTGCCCACCCCGTTGTCCGCGACGCTCACCGAGCGGCCGCTGCGCGACGGGTTCGTCGCCGCCACACCGCTGGGCCGCATGGGGGAGCCCGCCGACATCGCGCCCGCCGCGCTTTTCCTGGCCTCGGACGAGTCGTCGTGGATCACCGGTGACCTGCTCATGGTGGACGGAGGCGCTCACACGAAGGGTTATCCCGACGTGCGGGAGTATCTGCGGAACTCCCGGCGCGGACGGCGCCGCTGACGTTCACCGCGCGTTTCGCCCTTTGCTCGGCCATTCGCGCCGAGAACGGCGGGGCCCGGTACGGCACATTTCCCGGGCAAACGCTTGCTACCACACGTAACAGAGCAGAACAAGATCTTGACCCGTGACAGGGTGGCGGATATCTTCACGAGCGGTTGGATAAATAGCAGATTCCTCCATCGGGGCCGAAGGTCTGCACTGGATGCTGCGCCAACCACGCAGAGCACAATCCCAACGACTCGCAGGCATTCCGGCCTCTCTCACGTCGCCGCCGACAGCCGGTCGCGACGTAATCCGGACTTTCGGCTTGCGAAAAAGGAGAGGTGTTGTGCTCACCCCGCCGTCGCCCCGTCCCCAGGACCAGGAACCCACGGCCTACGTGCGCCGCCCCGCTTTTCACCTGCTCGGCAACGTCAGCGTCCGCCTGAGCACCGGCGACCAACTGGCGTTACGCCCCAAACACCGTCAGTTGCTCGCGCTGCTGCTCCTCCAGGCCAACTCCCCGGTGCCGACCGAGGCGCTGATCGAGCGGCTCTGGGACGGCACACCACCCGCCTCGGCGTTCGGCAACCTGAAGACCTACATATGGGAGTTACGCAGGTCGATCTCGCCGCACGACCCCTCGGCGGCGCCGATCGACACCGTCTCCAACGGCTACCGCGTCACGGCCGACGCCGGCAACCTCGACGTCATCCGCTTCAGGCAACTGGCCCGCGAAGGCCACCAGGCCCTCGGCCACAACGACCACATCACCGCCTGGGACCGCTTCGACCAGGCGCTGCGAACCTGGAACGGCCGGGCGCTGCAGGACTCCCGCACGCTCAGAGCGCTGCGCGACGAGTCGGACCGCCTCGAGGAGCAGCGCGTCAGCGTGGTGACCGAACTGGTGGATTTGCTGATCGCACGCGGCGCGTACGCCGACTCCATCGATCGCCTGCACTCGGTGATGAACCCCGGCAAACCCAGGGAGCGGCTCTGGGGCCAGCTCATGCTCGCCCTCTACCTCGACGGCCGGCAGATCGAGGCGCTCGGCACCTACCAGCAGTTGCGCCGGCTGCTCATCGACAGTGCCGGGGTCGACCCCACCCACTCGGTCCAGCGGCTGCACGAGCGTATGCTCTCGGCCGACGTCACGCTCGGCGTGAGCTGGCGGGGTTCCGCGGGCGCCACGATCTTCTAGACAGCCGAACACGTTCTCGTACAGACTTCTGCAGTGCCCGGACACAAGCGCATGCACGGTGATCTCGCCCGGTCGTTGGCCTTGTTCCGGGCGTTCCGGTCCGAGCCGAGCGCGCCCGAGACCTTCTACACCACGCTCGCCGCCGACACCGCGGCCCTGCTGGGGCACTACACCCGCCTCGCCGGTACGACCGTGCTGGACGTGGGTGGCGGCCCCGGATACTTCGCCGCGGCGTTCCGGCGCGAGGGCGCCCGCTGTGTGTGCGTGGACATCGACGCGGGAGAGCTCACCGGTACGGGCGCGTCCGGCGGCGTGCTGGGCAGCGCGCTCGACCTTCCCCTCGCCGACGGGTCCGTGGACGTCTGCTTCTCCTCCAACGTGCTGGAACACGTTCCACATCCATGGCGGATGGCGGCCGAGATGGCCCGCGTAACCCGGCCCGGCGGCCTGATCTTCCTGGCGTACACCAACTGGCTGTCCCCCTGGGGCGGGCACGAGACTTCGCCCTGGCACTACCTGGGAGGCGAGCGGGCCGCCTGCCGGTGGGAGGCCAGACACGGCAGGCCGCCGAAGAACCGCTACGGGCGGACCCTCCATCCGGTCTCCGTGGCCGACGGCCTGCGCTGGGCCCGTTCACGTGAGGACCTCCAGGTCGTGGACGCGCTGCCCCGCTACCTGCCCTGGTGGTGCCGCCCGGTGTTACAGGTGCCGATCGTTAGGGAGTTCGCCACGTGGAATCTGGCCCTGGTGCTGCGCAAACGGCCCTGAACGGCAGGAACACCGCCCTCGACGGCATCCGCGCGCTGGCCGCGCTCGGCGTGTGGGTGCTGCACGTGGGCGGCCACACGAACGTCGTCTACCAGGACGGCATGGTCGCCTGGATGGCGAGCCGTCTGGGCATCGCGGTGCCGGTCTTCTTCCTGCTCTCCGGCCTGCTGCTGTACCGGCCGTGGGCCAGGGCCGTGCTGGAGGGCGCGGCGCCGCCACGGACGGGCCGCTACCTGTGGCGCAGGGCCCTGCGGGTGCTGCCCGCCTACTGGCTGGTCACCGTGCCCGTGCTGCTGCTGTGGAGCTCGCCGGATCATGCCGACTGGCTCGCGTGGGTGCTGCTGCTGCAGAACTACGCCGAGGACCAGCAAGCCACCGACGGCCTCTACCAGATGTGGACGATGCCCGTCGAGGCCGCGTTCTACGTGCTGCTGCCGGCGCTCGCCTGGCTGCTGCACCGGTGGGCGCGCGGGGGTGACCGGCCGGTCAGGCTGCTGGCGGGCATCGCCGTGCTGCCGGTGGTCTCCGTGGCCAGCGTGGTCGCCGCGGACGCCTTGGACCAGCGGCAGCTCGCGCTCTTGCTGCCGCACCACCTGATCTTCTTCGCCGCCGGGATGGCCCTGGCGGTGTTGTCGGTGTGGATCGGCCGCAGCGCCGCGGTCGCCGCGCTCGCTCCGCAGTCGCTGGTGCTGGCCCTGCTGCTGTACGCGGTGCTGAGCACGGAACTGGCCGGGCCCCGTACGCTGACGCTGCCGACCATGTCGCAGGCTCTGTGGCGCATGGCGCTGGAGGCGTCGGTGGCGGTGCTGGTCGTCACCCCGTTCGTGCTCGGCCTCGGGCCCGGCTCGCTCGCGTACCGGGTACTGGGCAACCCCGTCATGGCCTACATGGGCCGCATCTCCTACAGCTTCTTCCTCTGGCACGCGCCCGTGATCACGCTCTACTACAAGCTCACCGGCACCCCCATGTTCACGGGCGGCTTCGTCCGGGTGGCGATCCTCACCTTCGTCGTCACGGCCCCTCTGAGCGCCGCCACCTACCACCTCGTGGAGGCGAACGCGCTGCGGCTCAGTCGGCTCGGGCGAGCGCCCGCTCCGCCGCCGGGGCCCCCGTCTCCTCAGCAGGCGGCTCCCGCCCCGTGACGAGTCCGCCGGCCAGCACGCCGACGGCGGCGCAGGCGGCGAGCTGCGGGAGCTGGTCGGCGAGCAACCCCACCTCCAGTCCCTGTTCGCGCAGCGCCATGGCCGCGGCCAGGCTCAGCGTCGCCACCCCGAACAACGCCGCGGGCGCGTGGTGGGCCCAGGCCGGCCTGACCCCCGGCCAGAGCGCCGAGGCGGCGGCCGCGATCGCCACGAGCATGCCGGGCCAGCCCGCCACCCAGCCGCCGAAGGCCGCGGCGAGCACGATCGTGTACGGCGCCCGCCACCGCGACACGCGCGTGGCCGCCGCCGGAGCCGAGTGCCACACGTGCTCAGGACGCGGCCCGCGCAACACCAGCGCCCCCAGCGCGAGCAGGCCGATGCCGGCCAGCCCGAAGGCCAGGGCCATCCGGTAGAGCCCGTCGGGCACGTACTCGAGGCGGACCACGCCGGACGTGCCCGCGGGCACCACCCACGCCTGCTTCCAGCCGTCGAGCCGCGCGGGGGTGAGCGTCCTGCCGTCGATCGTGGCCCGCCAGCCCGGGTTGTAGTTCTCGTTGACGACCAGGAACGTGTCCTTGGGCGCGGTGACCTGGACCTGCCGCTCCGCCGGCGTCCACGAGCCGGCCACGGCCTGGCCCTCGACGCGACGGGGAAGCGCGGGCCGCTCGCCTATCACCAGCTCGGTGACGGCGAACGGCTCCCAGCCGGCCACGCGCACCCGGTTGTCACCGGCCGCCAGCTCGGCCCCGGAGCAGCCGGTGATCGTCACCGGCCGCTGCTCCAGCAGGTCGGCGTGGGTGCCGGTGACCTTGGTCGGCACGGCGGCGCCGTTCACCTCGAGTTTCGGCCCCATCCCGCACGGCAGCCGGAAGGGGATGCCGGCCGGCCGGCTCGCCGGGCTGACGCCGGGGATCACCAGCTCGGTGATCTGCAGTTGCTCCGAGACGGGGAAGAAGCGTAGCTTGAGCCGTTTCGTGGTGACCGGCTTGAAACGCAGGAAACCGTCCTCGTCCACGGTGCCGGTGCGTACCCGGCCCTTGTCTCCCATGGCGATGACGTCGAGCCGCCCCCTGTCGCCGCCCGGCCTGGCGACCTGGATCTGCGAGACGCGCTGCGGCTTCGTCCAGCCGATCGTGAGCGCCGGCCGGGTGTCGTGACCTGCCGGGACCCAGGTGGTGCTCGCGTCGGCGTCGAACGCCGCCCTCGGGGCGACCACGGCGTGCTCGCCCATCTGGGACGAGCCGGTCACGGTGGTCAGGTCGCTGCCGAGCCGGCTGTAGCGCTCGATCAGCGCCGGGTCGCGCAGCACCGCCGAGCCCCGCACGTCCGCCGTACGCTCGGCCTCGGCCGTGAACGACCGGTCGAACCCGGCGCCCTCCTCCCCCGGCCTGGCCAGCGTCGGGTTGCAGATCCACCGGTCCCTACCTCGCATGCAGGCCGGGCGCGCGTCGAGCCCCGAGTCCATCACGTACGCCTCCCCCGCGCCGGGCAGGCGGATGGTCCGGCTGGGCGTCACACCCGGGATCGCGACCTCGGAGATGCCGACCCGGTCGCCGAACCTCCACGGCTTGGCTGACGTCGCCAGCACCTCGATCCGCACCCAGTTCGTCCGTCCCGGCGGCGTACGCAGCCACTGCGGCGCGCCGGGCGGCCCCACGTCCTGCACCAGGCGTCCGCCTTCGGTGACCACGGCCACGCGCTCGACCGTCCGGCCGAGCAGCACGTTGTCGGTGAAGGTGACCATGAACCTGGGGACCGCGAGCCCGCGCGGCAGGTCCACGCGGAGCCACTCGCCCTCGGGCGGATCCCAGCCACCGCTCTCCCAGCCGGTCCCGACATCGCCGTCCAGCGCCGCCCATGGGCCGCGGGCCGCGCTGCTGGTGCCGGGCACCGCACCCGCGTCGGCGACGGAAGAAGAGGCCGTGACGCCGGAGACGCCGTCGTACTCGGCGGTGGCGGTGTCGTCCAGCCAGCCGTCCTCCAGCACGTCCAGCTTCCTGACCTCGGTGAAGTCGGCGCGTCTGTCGGCGGGCAGGGTGGGCGTCCAGTTCGACCGGATCTCGCCGAACTGCCGCTCGCGCAACCGCAGCGCGTCGCTCACCACCACCGGCGCCTCGTACTTGTTCCCGTCGTCGTTGACCAGCACAGGACCGTCGCCCAGCAGTCCCTGGTCGGCCATGGTGAGCAGCGAGTCCGGGCCGCCGCGCACCCGCACGGCCTGGTCGGCGGGCTGCACGCTCACCGGCTCCGACGCGCCCGCCACGTGGTACAGCTCCAGCGCCGGATGCGGCCAGTCGACCGTCTCCACCACGTCGTCCCCGGCCGTGTCGCCCACCTCGCCGCCGAACGAGCGCACCTTCGTGATGCCCGGCGACTCGCGCAACGCCTCGTGGATCCGGCTCGGCCAAGCGCCCTGGAGGTGGTGACGCATCAGGTCGTTGCGCACCAGCACGTGGTGCACGCCCATCCTGCGCAGCACCTCGGTCAGCCCTCCGGAGCCGTGCCCGGCGGCGAGCCGCTGGTCGACGACGTCGAGCAGCCGGGTCAGGCCGACCGACCCGGCCGCAGCCACCTGCCTGGTGGTCCAGCGGGCCTGGAACAGCGGCTGCATGGGGTCGTCCATCGGCCGACCCCAGAGGTACTCGCCGAACTTGGCGCCAGGCACCACCAGCACGCCCTCGTCGCCCGCGTGCTCGTTGACCCAGGCCGCCGCCTCCTTCCAGTAGAGCGGCACCTCCTTGAACGAGCCGGGCGCGGCCAGGCCCTGGTTGATGACCGGCAGGACGAGCGCGGCGAAAGCGGCCACGGCGACCGCCCGCAACCGCAGCCGCGCCCCCGCCAGCAGGTGGGCCAGCCCGAACGCCAGCGCCAGCCGCACCAGGGGGTCGAACTTGCGCAGGTTCCGCAGCGGCGCGAGCGGCCCGTCGAGCAGCCACCGCACCGGCTCGGCCACGACCGGCTCCAGCGCGCTCGCGTGACCCGCGACCATCGCCGCCGCGCCCACCAGGAACACCGCGACGACGAAGCCCCTGGCGGGCAGATCGCGCCGGGCCAGCCCGGCCAGGCCGAGCGCCGCGATCAGGCCGGTGACCAGCACCATCGCGGCCGAAGTGGCGATGGCGTAACCGGGCGGCTGCTCGGCCACGCCGCCGACCGGCAGGTAGCGCACCCAGTCCGCGGCGCCGCGCAGCACGTTGGTGAGCGAGGTGACCTGCGTGGTGGCCGCGGTCGTCTCGGTGTAGGGCAGGAACGAGAACGCGTACCGGCCGACGAGCAGCAGCGGCAGCCACCAGAACAGCGTGGCCACCGCGACCGCCGCCGCCCACCAGCCGAGCAGCCGCCAGCGCGGCACCGGCGCCGGGCGCGTCAGCACGTACAGGACCGGGACGACGAGCACGGCCAGCACCGCCGCCGCGTTCACGCCGCCGCAGCACGCCACCGCCAGCGCCGACCTGATCGCGCCCCTCGCGCGCCGGCCGGTCTCGGCGGCGGTGAGCAGCGGAATCAAGATCCACGGCAACATCGCGGCCGGCAACCACTCGACCGAGATCTCGCCGAGGATGGACAGCGCGCGTGGCGCCAGCGCGTAGGCCAGGGCGGCGGCGATCCGGGCGCCCGGAGTGCCGATCCCGAGCCGGCCGGTCAGCCGGGCCACGCCGAGGAAGGCCACGCACATCAGCAGCGTCAGCCAGAGCCGCTGCGACACCCACGCGTCCAGCCCGGCCACCTCGCCGAGCGCGAAGAACGGGCCCATCGGGAACAGGTAGCCCGCGATCTGGTTCTGCAACTGGCCGAAGTGCTGGACGTCCCACAGGTGGGCGGCCCGCTCCAGCCAGCCGATCGGGTCGAGCGCGAGGTCGATCTTGGTGTCGGAGATGATCCGGCCGGGCTCGGTGGTGAACGCCAGCACGGCCAGGCCGAGGCAGCAGATCGCCAGCCACAGCCGGTGCCGCGTTCTCACGCTCACCGCCACGCCCGCCGCGGCGCCCTTCACCGCCTTCTCCCCCTCTGCGGCGTTCTTCACCGCCTTCCCGCCCGCCGCGGCGCCCTCCGTCGTCTTCTCGCCCGCCGCCTCCCGGGCCTTGCTCGGCCGGCTCCGCGTCACTGCCACGGCTCCTCGTGACCGGGGGCGGCGGCGCGGCCCTGGAGCAGGGCGAACATGCGCGCCACGCTCCGGTCCCAGCGGAATCGGGCCGCCCAGGCGCGGCACCGCTCGCCGTAGGCGTCGTACTGCCCGCCGTCCATCTCGTCGAGGGCCGCGGCCACGCCCTTGCCGAGGTCCGTCCCCTCGGGCAGCAGCCAGCCCGTCTCGCCGTGCCGTACCGCGTCACACAGCCCGTCCACGTCGAACGCGACCGTCGGCACGCCGAGGGCCGCGGCCTCCAGCACGGACAATCCCCAGCCCTCGCCCTGCGAGGCCGTCACGTGCAGCCAGGCGCCGGCGACCAGCCGCTGCTTGGCCTCCTCCGGCAGGTGGCCGTGCAGGGTGACGCCCTCGGGCAGCCGGGCGCGCAGCCGCGCCTCCTCGGGTCCGCGGCCGATGATGTCGACGCGCAGCTCCGGGCGGCCTTGCCTGAGCTGCGCCACCGCGTCCAGCAGGAGGTCGACGCGCTTGTGCGCGACCAGCCGGCCCACGCAGACCAGCCGCGCCGCCGGGCTCCGTCCGGCGGCCACGACCGGCTCGTGCACACCGTTGGGGACGAGGTGGATCGGCCCGGTCCACCCCAGTCGCTCGCGCATCGCGGCCGCGGTCGAGGGCGACACCGCCACGCTCGCGTACCGGCGGTAGGTCCGCCGTGAAACCGGCCCTTCCAGGAATCTCCCGATTGCCGCCTGCCACCGTGGCAGGTGCACGCCGAACTGCCGGTCGTGTACGTGGTGGATCACGCAGAGGACGCGGGTACGGCGGGGCAGCACCCACGGGGTGAAGAACGGGATCCCGTTCTGGCAGTCGAGCACCGCGTCGAACCGGCCGCGCCGGAGCAGCAGCCAGGCGAGCACCAGGGGATAGACGGTCAACGGACCACCCATGCGGGCGAACCGTACCCCCTCGACGTCCTCCCGCCGGCGCTGCCCGGGGGCGCGGGCCGTCACGAAGCACACCTGGCTGCCCAGGGCGGCCAGGCGACGCGCCATCTCCCAGGCGTACGTCTCGGCGCCGCCGGCGGCGGGGTGCCACGGGTCGCGCCAGTTGACGACGGCGACACGCAGACGGGCGACTTCCCGTACGTTCACGGAGATCCGACGGGGTCGAGCGGGTGCTCACGCAGCGGCCGGGCGGCGGCCCGCGCCTCGTGGCGCAGCGCCAGCCAGATGCGGCCGAGCTCAAGCAGGATGCCGGCGCTGTGCCGGGCCGGGGAGAAGCGCGATCCTGGCATGTCACGCCATCGTACGGGGATCTCCCGCAGGACCGCGTCGCGCTCGGCGCACCGGGCGAGCAGTTCGACGTCGAAGGTGAACCCCGGCGTGCGCAGCCCGGTCGCCACCTCCCGGACCAGCGGCCCGTCGAAGAACTTGAACCCGCACTGGGTGTCGCTCACGCCGGGCACGATCATCCGGGCCAGTCGGCGGAAGACGGCCGCGCCCAGCTCGCGGACCCGGCTGTGCCGGTTGTCCACTTCGGAGAACGGGTGCGCACGCGACCCCACGACCACCCGCTCGCCGCACAGGAGCAGGCCCACGGCCACGTCGATGGTGTCGAGGTCGGTGGCCATGTCGGCGTCGCAGAACCCGACGAGGGGCGCTCGGGTCCGCAGCAGACCGGTGCGCACGGCGGCTCCCTTACCGGGAACCGAGCACTGTGTCAGGGTGACCGGGACCACGCTCGGCGGCCGCGCTCTGACGATCTCGGCCGTAGCGTCGGTGCTGTTGTTGTCGACCACGACCACGGCGCTGGGGAACGGCATGCCGGCGAGCTTCGCGCACAGTCGCAGCAGCCCTTCGGAGATCCGCCGCTCCTCGTTGTACGCGGGGACGACGATCTCGAGCAGTGGCGACGGGCTCGCACTGCCTGGACGAAAGGGCGCCATGGGTGCCTGGACTACCGCGTGCCGTAGTTGTAGAGGGGCTTGTTGACCGGCGTCGCGGGGGCTCCGGTGAGGGTGACGGTGGTCACCGTCGCCACGAGTGCCGCCACGGCGGTTCCTATGATCGCGGCCATGAGGATTTTGATCATCGAGCCCATCTCCTCGTACAGGAACGAAAGGGAGAGCGATCTTAACCTAGAACCAATTCTTGCTACTCGGAAGTAGTTTGCGGGAACGTAATCAGAGCGATGACCGCCCTCAGCGGGCCCCGCCGGGGTCAGGCGAGCCGGTACAACCGCAGCTCAGGCGTGTTCACCAGGAGCCTGGCCTGTCGGAGCCAGGACGCGAAGCGCCGCAGCTCGGCCGGCGTCCCCGCGTCCACCACGACGTACCGGAACCCCGCTCCGGCCAGATCAGGCGACGGACCGGCTATTACACGTTCTACCGAGCGGGCCCGCTCGTCCTCGCTGCCGACCACCATCCCGCCGACGCGCACGGTGTCGGCGGCGACCACGTCCCGCCCAGGGGCGGCAAAGAAACGTTGTGCGGGGTCGAGCACGGCCCGGTTACCGTTCCACGGGAAGCGGCGGTAGGACTCGAACGGGAGGATCAGGACGTCGCCTGGCTCGGCGTCACTCCTGATCACCTCCCGGGCGGCCGTCCAGCCGCTGGGATAGCCGACGGCCTCCAGCGCTCCCGCCGCGCCCCACGCCATCGTGGGCAGCACGGCGAGCGGCGCCAGCACCATCGCCCCCACCC